>CAZRIK010000013.1:0-28776 GCA_964600125.1 uncultured Candidatus Bathyarchaeia archaeon | reverse complement strand
GAGCCAAGAACGGCGAATATCGGTTCGAGAAGAACAAGTTTGCCACCAAACGTGCAGCGGCGCTGACGGGTATGGGCGATTTTCTCTGCAGGCGGTACAGCCTAGAGTTTGCTTTGAGCATTTCGACCGTTTGCTGAGCATCCGCAACTAGACCCGAAATCGTCATAGCTAAGTGGTCGTCTATTTTGTAAACCTTCTTTCCTTTCTTGTGGACAACAAGGGAGCCTGCTGTCACTCGGGTGTCTGAGGCAAGTACGACGCCCTCCGTGCTTATGGCTCCAATGGTTGTTGTTCCTTTAAATGCCATTTCATCGATTGTTTTGTGCATTCTAAGTTTCTCCGAAAACCACGTTGATGTAAGTTCCTGTTGGTCAATCTGATAAGAGAGTGGGAAATGCTAAGAGACACACTATTTAAGAAGAGGTTGAATTTAAACCGTTCGGATTTCAGAATCTTAACATCCGTCTTTATTGGTTTACCCTTAGATAAAGAAGACTTAAATCGGATTAGGCTGTATCTCTAAACTGCTTGAACGAGAGGACAGTCGTTGAGCCTAAACCTTCACCGCATGCAACTTCCAAGAGAAGTAATCATTGGCAACGGAAGCCTACGGTTAATTGGCGACGTGTGCGAAAAACTGGGCTTTTCCGAAAGCGGTTTGATAATTACGGGTCCAACAACCAAACACGTGGCAGCCCAAAGGGTCGCGGACCTGCTGCATGACGCAGGATTAGAAGTCAATTGTCACATCGTCTCTTCTGACATCCCAACGCTAAACGACGTGAGGCAGGCTGAAGAAGTCATAGAGAAGTTAAAGCCGCAAGTGGTCTTCGGCGTCGGAGGCGGAACAAAAATTGACATAGCCAAACTGAGTTCCGCTCGGAAGGAAACGCCCTTCATTTGCGTCCCAACGTCGGCATCGCACGATGGCATGGTGAGTCCGTTCGCGTCGATAAAAGGGCTGGACAGACCCTACTCCATTAAGGCGCAGTCTCCGATGGCGGTGGTTGCTGACACAGAAGTCATAATCAATGTGCCCTACCGTTTCATTGCCAGCGGATGCGCAGACGTAATCTCAAAATTCACTTCAACCCGCGACTGGAAACTTGCCTACGAAAAAAAGAGCGAATACTATGCCCAGTACACGGCAAGCTTAGCTTTGATGAGCGCCCAGCACATCGTTGAGAACGCTGACCTTTTCAAGCCAGGCTCTGAGATGGGGCTTAGGGTCTTGCTCGAAGCTCTCGTCAGCTGCGGCGTAGCCATGTGCATCGGCGGAACAAGTAAACCGTGCAGCGGGTCCGAGCACCTCTTCAGTCACGCTCTGGACCTCGTGGCGCCGAACCGAGCCTTGCACGGCGAGGAATGCGGTTTAGGGGCAATAATGATGGCTGAGCTTCACGGCATGGAATGGGAAACAATCAGAGACACGTTAAAGAAGGTCGGCGCACCCGTCGCCGCCGAAGAGGTTGGGATTTCAGCGGAACAAATTGTTGAAGCCCTGCTTAAGGCTCCCAATATTCGTCCCGAAAGGTATACGATACTGAACGAGAAACATCTGACCCGCAAGACCGCCTACGAGTTAGCTAAGGCTACAGGCATAATTGACTAAGAAAAGTTAAAGCTTTTTGTGTGCATGTATTTAATTGAAACCAGACGTGAAAAAACGCCTAGAAAAGGTTAACCTATAAAGTAGTCCAGAACCATATGTAGTAAGAAGAAGCTGTTTATACCTGTCTTCTAAAATATGCTAAAGAATACTAGAGTCTAAGGGGAATTTTTTGAGCAATAGACGTATCGTGACGCTGATAGGGTCGGGGCAAGCTAAACCCGGAACCGTTTTCATACATAAAGGACCTGGTTCGAAGTGCGTGGACTGCGAGTACCTCAAGGTGTGTGTGCAAAATGTAGAGTCTGGACGCGTCTACGAGGTTTCTGGCGTACGAGATAAGTTTTTGCCCTGCAAACAGTATGAAACTGAAATGAGGGTCGTAGAAGTCGTTGACGCCAAGATACCTTCTTCGTTGCCCACTAAACAGGCGATGCTTGGCGCGACTGTAGTTTTTCAGGTTCCCGAATGCAGAAACGAGGGGTGCGAAAGCTATGAAACGTGCTTTCCGCTTGGACTGAAGACGGGAGACAAATGCGAGGTTTTGGACGTTACTGAGACTTTTCAGTGTCCTCTTGGGGCTTCTCGGAGGAAGGCTGTTCTGCGGCTTTCTCCGGCTTCTTGAAAGTCTCGGTGAATGTGACTGTCGCGATTTTTGGGAAGAACTTTTGGACGTCGACGAACAATCCTCTTTTCGCAATCTGCAGTCCTTCAACGTAAAATGCTTCTTCGGGAACTCCAACGTTGAGGGCTTCTGCTGTAATACCGAGAGAGAACTTGTTCACGTCTATCTGCGTAATTCTTCTGTGAACCAGAGCCCGCATTTTCTCCTCTGCTGTTTTGAGTTTCTTTTGAACCGTAACCTCATAGCTCAGAGTCTTCCCCGCAAGAGGCGGATTAAAGTCCAAAAGAATCCTGCCTGACCCAATCGTTCTGACTGTGGCGAGGCGGTTGTCAACCTCGATCCGCATACCCACCTGAGGCGTTAATCCCTGCGAGGTCAGTTTCCTTAGTGGATAAAGCCTAGTTTTCTTTGGGTCTCGGTTTCCGAAGCCTTTTTCGGGCGGAATCTCGATTTTCTCTGTCTTCTTTAACTTAAGGTTCGGCAATGCTTCGTCTAGGGATTTGAGTACCCATCCTTCTCCTATGGCGACTAGGGTGGGTTCGTACAGTCCGCCTTCTTTGTAGATGTTCTCTTTTTTGGCTACCTCTTCGATTGTGGTGTCGAAGGCTTCGCCTGTCTCGGACAATCTGGCGGTGTAGTCAATTGTTATAAAATCTCCTTTTTTAAACGGCATCGTCTTTTCCCTCGCGAAGGTTATTCCTTGTAATCCTATATTCTTTTGATGGATTTATGGTTCGTGTTTTGGCTTTCAACCTTGCCACTTAACCGATTATTTTGGTTACTGAAAACCAGACTGCCATATATGGGTTGCGGAAACAGCAACGTCCGTTTTTGCATAAACCTCTAAATTTCGAGAAGACAATAATTTTCTTTGGAGACAGAAGCTGAAACAAGAATACGCAAAAAGTATGCTCCGTTGATAGGTCTGAGGGCTTACCTGCGACGCCGCTGAAAGCTTTTGGGCTAGATGAAACAGTTTATGTGTTCAGGTTTTCTATTTACGAAAAATCTATATTCGACATTATATTATTCTAATATGCAGTTATTGATTGTTAATTTCTTGTGGGAATTATAATGAGCAAGGAATGGTTCCCCAAAAAAGCTGAAAAGGTTACGTTGAAGGGTTCAACACGTTTTGATGAATACCTTCTGGAAGTCATATTCAATGTTTTAGAACAGGTTCTTGGAGAGACAGCAGCAAAATTCATCGCCGAGTACATGATTTTCAAATCTTTACAGGAAGAAACTCGTGTATCATTTGGGGAGGATGCTAGGACATTCTCTAATGCCTTGCAAGGGATTCTTGGTGCAGGTTGCATACCGATTGAAAAGTTGATTGTTGAACAATTATATTCAAAGCTTGGCGTGAAATTCGAGGAGAAAACTGGATACACGTTTTCGGATTACATAAAGGAGTTGAAAAAGAAGTCTGAATCAACAACTTAATGGGAGAGAAACCTTTGATTAAGGAACAAAAGTTAATGGAAAAAAAATTTATTCAATTAATCGAAGCTATCATTTTTACTGGGAACGTGTCGGTGAAGATTCACGGTTTATTCGACGAGACCAAGATATATAGGGTTCTAGAAAAAGAGTTTGCGAAGTCAAGAATTTATAGTATGTGCATCTTTCTATTGACTAATGATGGTTCGAAGCTTAGGATTGTGGCAACTTCTGAATTCTATAGAAAAAATAAAATTTTTGAGAAGGCATTCGAATCATCACTGGGTCAGTTTCTTATCGAAGTAAATCAGTCAAGCCTTTGCAGTCAAGTGGTAAAAGAAGAAAAAACACTCAAATTCAAAATAATTGACTTACTACAAGAAATTGCCCCCTCAATGCAAAGCAATTTGATATCAAAGATTTTTGGTAGCCAGACGAAAAGGGTCATCATGACGCCGTTGTATTACCATGGAAAGGTCATAGGAATGTTCCTCACAAGTTCAATCCCCCTTTCCGAACAATATGTTCCAGCAGTGAAGAATTTCGCCCGACACCTTTCAGCTACCCTAGAGCTAGCTAAGGAACACTCTAGGCGCGAAAGTGCGGAGGAAACGCTGAGGAAATCTGAAGAGAAATATAGAGGTTTGTTCGAGGAAGCATTGGACGCCATTTTTGTTGCCGACGCTGAAACGGGCATAATATTGGACTGCAACCGTGCAGCACTAAGAATGGTTGGTAGAAAAAAATCAGAGGTAATAGGGAAACACCAGCGGATTCTTCATCCTCCAGAGGATGTTGTGGGAGAATTTACTGGCAGTTTCTTGAGGCACATCAGTAAAGACGATGACGAAATAATAGAGACGAAGGTTATTACTAAGACTGGAAAATTAAAGGATGTTGCAATAAAAGCAAGAATCTCTAGTATCGGAGGAAAAAAAGTTATTCAAGGCATGTTCCGAGACATTACTGACCGCAAAAGAATGGAGGAAGAACTATTCCACGAAAGAGACCTTCTGCAAGCCCTTATGGACAACATTCCTGACACCATTTACTTCAAGGATGCGAACTCGCGGTTCATAAGAATAAATAAGGCGCAATCTCAGATGCTCGGCGTCAAAAATCCTGCTGAGGCTGTTGGAAAAACGGATTTCGATTATTTCACGCCTGAACATTCACAGGATGCTTACAATGATGAGCAAGCCATCGTAAAAACAGGTAAACCAGTAGTTTATAAAGTGGAGAAAGTCAGAAGGGCAGACGGACAATTCTTGTGGGTCTCAGCCACGAAGGTGCCAATTAAAGACTCAGCCAATCGTGTCGTTGGCATAGTCGGAATCTCGAGAGACGTTACCGAGCATAAACAGATGGAGGAGGAACTTCAACGTCATACTGAGCATCTAGAAGAACTTGTGAAGGAAAGAACTTTGGAACTCGGGAAAGCTGAACGGCTAGCTGCCATCGGCGAAACAGCGACAATGGTGGGACACGACCTCCGCAATCCTCTGCAGGTCATAATCGGGACGATTTACTTGGCGAGGGAAACCCTTCACACAATTTCTTGTCCTCATGAGGAAAAACAAAAAATAGAAAAAATGTTTACAAGAATTGGACAAGAAATAAGATACATAGACAAAATAATTTCAGACCTACGGGATTATGCGCGACCTACGAAAGTTGAACTTGAGGAAACAAATGTAAGCGATGTTATCAACGAGACACTTACCTCTCTAACGATTCCTGACGCCATCAAAGTCTCAGTGACGATTTCGGATTCTTTCCCGAAACTGATGGTTGACCCAACATTGATGAGAAGAGTGTTCACTAACCTGATCCTGAATGCTATACAGGCTATGCCCAACGAAGGACTATTGAAAATAGAAACTTTTGAAACAGGAGAAGCTGCGTTTATAAACGTTCAGGACACAGGAGTAGGCATACCTAAAGAGAATGTGCCAAAGCTTTTTCAACCCCTGTTTACCACTAAAGCAAAAGGGCAGGGATTCGGATTGGCTGTGTGCAGAAAAATCTTGGAACTTCATGGAGCCGAAATAACGGTTGAGTCCGAAGTGGGCAAAGGTTCCACGTTCACAATTAAGGTTCCGTTCCGGAGGTGAACCGATTGGATAAGAAAAAAAGCATACTGATAGTGGACGACGATAAGGCTGTGCTCGGAGTCATTAAAGACATTCTGGAGCTGCAAAGCTACCGCGTAGACACCGCTGAAACTGGACGAGAAGCCATAGAAAAAACCAAAACCAGATACTACAATTTGGCGCTGCTGGACATCAAGCTGCCAGACATAGAGGGCACTCAGCTATTAACGAGGATGCACAGGGACATGCCTAAGATGATGAAGATCATGATAACTGGTTATGCCAGCCTAGAGAACGCCGTTGAATCTTTGAATTTGGGAGCAGACGCATACCTCATGAAACCCATTGAGGCGGAGAAAATGCTGAAGGTCGTAGAAGACAAGCTTAAAGTGCAAGAAGAAGTCGAGAGCATGAGCCAAGAGAAGGTTACGGAATGGATTAAAACCCGCATCCGAAAAATTGAAAGCAACCGCGATTAAAGACCACAAAATACTGAAAATTCCATTGAATAAGGCGTAAAACGAATTTTTATTATTTTCAAGAACGGACTGTCGTTACATACGAGCTGAATGTCGTGAATCTCAAAAGTTACCTAAAATAAGCCTTCTTTACCTCAGGTTTGATGCGGAAAAAGGAACAAGACGCATAGCAATGGACTAAACGGGTTAAAAGAAGGGCGAAAGGTTTTTAAAGCATCTTGGGTCCAAGCGAAATCTTTGTGTTGAACGAGGCTATGGTGTAGTCGCCGTGCCTCGCAGGACCGGGATTAACGATTAACGTTGCGCCTATTTTGTCTCTGCCTTTGGCTTCGTGGATGTGCCCGCAGAAAACGATTGACGGCTGCCTTTCCTCAATGAATTTTCTTACGCTTGAGCTGCCCACGTGAAGCCCAACGGACGTTTTATCAAGATTTGTGTTACGTGGAGGAGCATGCGAGACGAGGACGACCCACCGAGCTACAGGGAGATTGCTGGACGCCCGAACCAAAGTTTCCATTATCTTGTCCTCACCTAATTCGAATGGCGTGCTGAAAGGAGTAGGAGGGCTGGCTCCAACGCCCAGAAAAACTAAATCGCCGTATGACGCATTTTTTCCATGAATGCACGTTACGCCTTCCATGTCCACTCCGGCTAGTGACGGCGGGTCACAGTTTCCCGGCACAAATAGAACAGGAATCCGTAGGTCCGTTAAAAGCGATAAGAGACGCCGAGCTTCTTGAAGGCTGCCAAAGTGGGTTACGTCGCCGCATATTGCTATAACATCGACGTTGTTTTCTTCAGCTTTTTCCGCGAAGGCTTCGAAGACTGATTCTTTGCCGTGGAAATCGGTGCCTACAAGAACCTTCATGAATAGTCAGCCTACCATGTATGCAAAAAAGTTTTTATGGTTCTCTTAAGTGAAGCGGTAACCCTGAAAGTTTGTCGTTTTTGGATTCGGAGTCTTGCTCCATCTTTTCCCATGCGCTTTTGGCGAAGGCAACAGCTTTCTGTGGGTATTCTTCCACCTCTATCTCCGCTATCACCGGGAAAGGAGTTGGAACGGCTATCCCCCACAGTATCGCCTCGTGGTCAGCTAAACCCGGCAAATAGTCTTTAAGCCTTTCCGACCCGTACTCCGTGTACTGCAGGATGGCGTCTTGGTCGTTTCCGCTTTTCAGCCTGAAGCAGGCGACGGAGTTGCACTGTGAGATGGTGCTTTTCAAGACGTAGGCTGGCCGTTGCGTCATAAGAATCAGGCCGACGTTGTATCCGCCTGCTTGGCTTGCGGTTTCGATCATTGACGCCTTGACTTGGTTTTGGGCGCTTGACTCGCGCATCTCGAGTCCTCTTTCAGGCGCGAAGTATTGGGCTTCCTCGATGGCTACGATGCAGGCGAAGTCTCCATGGTCTTTCCTGACCATTGCATACTCCCTGACATTGTCTAAGATGTGTTTGGCTGTTCTTTGCTGAGATTCGATGTCCGTGTCAACCGAAAAATCGACGATTATGGTGAACTTGCCTTTGATCTCGTTGATCACGTCTAGGGGTTCGGTTTCTTTGTCGATGAATCTGCCCTTGGTTTCCAGAACCCAGCTAATAGTGTCGTAAGCCTTTTTCTGGCTGCTTTCAGTTTTTAACACAACTCCGCGGTTGAGAACATCCTCAATCTTGGAAAGCAGGCTTTCACGGGTCAGCTTCGAACCTTCGGACAGCATCGCCCTCGCGGCGTCCATGAAGACCGTTGACTCTTTTCCTTTCAGCTCCAGCTTTTCCACTATTGTCTTCGGGTCAGAAATGACGGGTGTGAATTTCGTGTACGGAAGCATCGTCGCGCCGAACCGTTTGAGACCGTTGTATTCGCCTCGCATGTCGAATATGACGAAGTGAGGTCTAGGCTTAAGCCGAGAAGCCTTGGCGACCATGTTTATGATGAAGCTCGACTTCCCCGACCTCGTCATGCCAGCGACGAACATGTGACCCTTCGCGACCGAGTTCAAATCAACATAGATTGGAATGTTGGTTCCCCGAGCCTTTCCAATCTCGAGCATAAGCGAATCCTCTTCCTTTTTTTTGGGAATGAAGAAGTTTTTCAGGGCTTCCTCGTTTGGTTCATAGATGTAGTCCCACGGCGACGGCGCGACCTCCATCGTCCGCCACCGATTCTTTTCGTCGTAGTAGCCCAGAATCTCGGCGGAGGCAATCGTGTACTCCAAGCGTTTTCCGTAGTCCGCCCTCCGCCCCTTCTTGCCAGCTAAAGGTCCAGTTCGACCCGTGATCATCTCGGGATTGTACGGTTGAGTGCGGAAGGTTCTGACCAAAACCTGCGTGCCTGGATTCGCTGGATGGTCGATGAAGTAGAAGTAGTTGACCTTCACCCGCGCGTCTTCCATGACCACGAAACTCAGATAATCGTGCGTGCAGCCAGAAAGGGCGTAGCCCACTGGTCTAGAATTCGATTCGGACTTTCTCGCCATATTTTCATCCTCTTTACGTCATTCCTGACATGGCTTCTCCGTCGTTGATTGCCCACGGTTCACCGTGCTGCAGGGCTAACATCGTCAAGTCCTTCATGTCCATCTCTCCTTTTTCGACGAGATCCAACGCTTTAGAATATATCATCAGGGTTCTTATGTTCGAGACACTTGTGGACACTTTTGTGAGTCGGTCAGCCTCGCAGATGGCGAAAGGTATTCCGTTCTCCTCCTCTGAAGTCGTGTACAGCACTGTCCCGATTTCTTCCAAACGGTCAAGGCAGTACTCCGGAACCTCCAGCCTGAACGGAGTTGTTAACCCAGTTCTTATGTAGGAAGAGTAAAAGTTCGTGATTTTGGGAATCGTGGAAGCTGGCACACCGAACTCCTCAGCTTTTTTCCTGTAATTGTCGATGACGTAGCCTCTGGTCGGCTTAGCCTCAGGCTCAGTGTAATCTCCCAGACTGAGAACAAGGTCCAAAAGCGCCGTGTCCCTCATCTTGGACTCCCCCAAGGACCTGCAGATCTGGGTCATCCGCGTCCTTTTCGCGAACCCCACAATGGGTATGCCTCTCATGTAACAAGTTTGCAGCAGACTAACAGCGCTTCTCAGGGTTTCATCCACGTCATGGCGGTAATCCTTCGAAAATCCTGCCGTGGGCAGCATCAGAAAATGCATGGCTAACGTGCCGTCGAAGACTACGAGTTTCGGTTCCCAATGCTCCACAGCTTCTTCAGTAACTTCGTACTGAATCTTCGTGGACAAAAGAGACTCCCTGTCTTGCGGTCTGGGCTCGTCTGACCATACGTCTGGGTCGCCTGCTTTGTAGTCGGGTTCGTCGGTTATGGTCCAGCCTTCGGTGACGACAGCCGCAGAAGCGTAGAGTGGCAGATAAGCGGACCTCAGGTCGACGCCGTTGTATCCAGCGTCGGAGGCTACGAGCCGTATGCTGGCTGTTTTTTCGTCTTGGATAAGTTTTTTGACTTTTATTATTTCACGAGTTTTTTGCGCAAGTTCTTTTCGTCTTTGATTGTAGACTTTCAGCTGCTTGATAATTTCGTCTGTGCCATCATCAATCAGCCTTTGGTAGAGGTCAGCGTGCAACGTTTCGGGTTCAGGACCTGAGAAAAGAGAGAAGTAGCGTTCGCGGAAGCCCGATGGCATCTCGTCTGGGGTTTGTCTCCTTTTTTCCCTGTTCAAATCTGGGTCCCTCACGTACTAGCAAGGGCAAAGAACCATTTAAGCCTAAGTAAGCCAAAAAAGCGAAGGCAGCAAAATGTCTTGAATTTTTCGGTTCGGGATTACGCCATCGAGAGAATAATGTCCAGTGCTGCTTTACTGTCCATGGCTGACTTCAGCGGGTGACCGGGATACGGAGAGAGCTCAACGTTCAAGAAGCCATCGTACCCCGTTTCTCGCAGCGCCTTCATCACATCTGGCCATGGGACGTCGCCTTCGAGCAGAGGTTTAAACTGCATCGTGGGGCGGTGGAAGTCCTTGACGTGGACGCAAGCCAATATGCCTTCGAGGTACCTTATCCACTGCTCCGAGAAGCCGAGGAAGTGCATGTTTCCGACGTCGAAGTACGCCTTAACGTTTGGGCTGTCGAAATCTTTGACGAACCTTGTGAAGTCCAGCGGGCTGTACAGGAACCTGTTCCACACGTTTTCGACGCCGAGGGTCACGCCGCAAGCCTCAGCCATCGGAAGGGCTTTCAGGATGCTTTGCCTTGACCACTCCCACGTCTGCAGGTACGTGACTTCTGGGACTGCCACCGCTGGGACCACAAGCAGCACCGAGGCGCCTACGTCAGCCGCGAACTCGCAGCCCCCTTTTATGACGTCTGTTCCCTTTGCCCGTGTCTTCGCGTCTGGGCTTGCGAGGTTGTACTTCCAGAACAGCCCAGAGCACAGGCTTGGCAATTCGAGCTTCAGTGATGCTGCTTTTTCGGCTACGGCTTTTCTTTCCGTTTTCGGCATCTTCAGGATTTCTTCGTCGAGGTTGAGCTCGACTCCTTCGAACCCTATCTTGGCGGAGACTTCGAGGACCTTGTCAGGCTTAAAATCAGAGGGGTAAATCCAAGCGTTAACGCCTTTCTTCATCGCCATACACCTTCCTAAACTAGTGGTAATTTGACGGGTTTACCGTTTTCCATGGATTCTCGTGCGGCGAGAGTGAACTCCAGCGTTTTTGCGCCCTCCTGCATGGGTGTCCTCGTTTCCCTGTCTTTCAGTATTGCCTGAACGAAGTCTTTGGACTCAAGAAGGTAGACATCCCTTTCTTCGGTGGCGGTTTTCGGTTCAGCAACGTTCGCCGTTGAGTAGAGCTTCAGGGTGTTGCTTGATTCGGAGGACATCGTGTAGTTTTTGGCTGCTATCAGCCATCGGAGCCACCATTGGGAGTTTGCCCCCCACGTAGTCGCTGAGATTGACCCAACCGCGCCCGTTTTGAACCTGAACGTTGCGCTGCTCACGTCTTCGGTGGTCAGGTTGGGGACGTCAGTCCAGAACTTTATGTTCTTCTGCCCGTAGACCTCTTCGACGTCTCCACACAGGTACCTGAGCGCGTCGTAGACGTGTGTGGACTGTTCGACGATTTGTCCTCCGCTCTTGTCCTTGTTTCTCCACCATTCTCCCCCAAGAAAGTGGCACCAGTACCACCCCACGGCCAGCCCCGGGAATCCTGCTTCCCCGTTTTGGATGAGGCGTTTGGCTTCTTCGACGCTGTAGCTGAACCTTTGGCAGTACCCGACTTGGCTCTTGACGCCGTGCTTCTCGACCGCTGCCGCCATGGCGTTTGCCAGTTTCATGTTCAGCGCGATGGGCTTCTCGATGAAGATGTGGATGCCCTTCTCCGCAGCCTGCTCAACTTCGTCGGTGTGGGCGAACGGTGGAAGGCAAATGTAGACGACGGCAAGTTTTTCTTTGCCAAGCATTTTTTTCCAGTCGCTGTACGGTGCGCCCTTGTATTTTTGGGCGAAGGACTTGGCGTTGTCCACGTTTATGTCCGCGAAGGCTGTCATCTCGACTTCGGGAATGTTTTTGAGCCTTTCTGCGTGGACTCCCGCGATTCCCCCGCACCCAATTAAGCCGATTCTCAGCTTTTTCATGCACAACACTTCGGTGGTTAAGTTTGTAGGAATGTTTCTGCGGAACACGTATATTGGATTTTGGGACAGAAAACACAAAATGGCTTAAACATTCATTATCTGTTTCCATGCTTTCATCTGGTCTGATTTGTGTGACATCCGAAAAACAATCTTGTGTGACATAACTTAGCCCAAAAGACCCATTCTGTTTTGAGTGACAATGCACAAGAATCAAAAAATTCGAATCCAGTCGACTTTTTCTCGCCGTGCAATCTTTCTCATAGTTAGATATTATATATTACAAGTTAAAGAATATATTACATAAGATATTAGCTAGTTGAGTATGTACGCATATGCGCTGCAACAAAAACTTGAAAATTCGTTTACGCATACCCGTCATGGCATTGTTGACAATTTGCCTTGTTCTGCCGTCCTCTTTTCATCCGTCACTAGGAAACCCGGATTACACTTATTATGGCGTTGTGCCATCGAATATTTTCCTATACTTACTTAATGACCCGTACAATTTTACTTCAGGCTGGGTACTGGGCACTAATTCTTCTCGCACAGGTTCCCCCAGTCTTAATGGCAAAACTCTTGCGACGAAAGCCCTACTTGCGATTGTTGCTGCAGAGGACGACACAAACGTTAGGGTCTACGATCTGGCGGACGGCAGCCTGTTGTCTCAGAAGACTATTGACAGCATGGAGAAGCACCTTGTATTATTGGCTAACGGCACAGTTTTCAAGGTTGTTTCAGACAAGCAAGTTTCCGTTTTGCTGCTCAACTATCAAACTATGCCCGCTGCCGTTGTCACGGAAGGACCATTACCCTACACGTTCTATACGGACGTTAACGGTTTGTATGTCGGAAAAGATTTCTTTCTCATGGCTTCTGAGCAAGTATTTTACTCGGAAAACAAATTTTACACAGTATTCGCCTTGGAAGCATCCGAGGTCACGGTGACCAGAGATGATGGCCAACAAAACGAATATTCTATTGACGTAAACTCGTACACAACTCTGATGCTTGACCCCTGCAGAGTCTACAGAATCGAGTCGACGGACAACATAATGGTGCAGTCAAGCGCAACTTGGGCTGATGTAGGAGGAGGCGTTTCGCCGCAACGTTATAGGTCATCTTATCTAGTTCCATGTGCCACAGGTGGTTTTGTCGGGCAGTTCTTCTTCGCAAAATCAACCTCTGGATGGGACCCTGACACAGATTACGGATTCCGAATTTCAGCGACAGAAGACACGGAAGTGAAAGTGTTCGATCTAAGAACTAAGCAAGTGGTAATTGAACTCTCAGTAGAAGGAGGAACTGGAATTGGGTTCCAGCCGCCCGCAGACGCAATAGGCGTGCAGAGCGATAAACCGATCACCTTATCGTACATTAACAATGGCAGCCTCGGCACGTCAAGAACCGCACAATATGGTGTAGGAGTGATGTTCATGGGCATCCAACCTGACCAAAACACTCCAATTTACCTGCCTACTGAGGCTAACGTAGAGGTGTACTTCTTCGCAAACGAGGAGACAGAATTGACGGTCGACGGTTCCAGTCAGACAGTCCAGCCTGACCAGCCAAAATTGCTTATTCTGGCAGGAACTCACACCGTTCAAGCTGACCATAATGTTGTCCTCCAAGTCAACTTCTGGCCAAACACACCCGAATATCAGGGGTTATGGTTCTCAGGAACAGCAATACCAAGCATCGAAACCGTCGGCAACAATCCAACTGTCACTTTAACTTCGATGGAAGGAGGCTTCCCGACGATGTACGTAGTAGCTGGAGCAGGCGCCATAGCCGTTGTCGTTGCCGTTGTTTTAGTGATGAGAAGACGGGGCAGCAAACCAAGTTAGAACACTGCCAGATAGATACAAAATTTTAGAAAAAGGGCATTTCATTTCTTTGGCATTTTTTTGAACATTTTTTGGCTGGCAAAAAAATAGCTGTTGTCCGCAAAGGCATTAAAGAGGAGGGGACTATATGTGGACTCGTCCGATTCTCTGACTATCCCAGCATCTGGTCTGATTTGTTCAACAATCGAATTTTTTGTTTGAACAACAAATCCCATGGGATCCTGTCTGATTTGAGTGACATTGAAATTTTCCGTTTGAGTGACAATACGATATCTACGAAGACCTGTCTGATTTGCGGCGCAAATATTCAGTTGTTTTGGGGCGCAAAAAGTTGATTCCAGCAAGGACATTCATATTTTAGAGCGGTTACATTTTCTTAGCCAAATTACGAAGTGTTATTGTTCAAAACAGAGGCCAGCAAAACATTGCTTTTTTCTGGTTTCTTTTTTGGAAAAAGAATTTTACGTCGCTTATCCATTCTCATAAATTCATTGTGCAATCACTTGGTATGTAGACCCGCCAGTCTACCTTCGAACCTCTTGACTTTACGTTAAACAGTACAAAAGGAAAATCATGAATAGTTAACATCCTAATGATAAAGCTTAAAATATAATAAACTGAATCTATTTTATTAGGAGAGTAAATTTATCGAAAAACAGCTTTCAGGGGATGAACTGCATGAACGAGAAGAAAGTTGTAGGTAGAAATGTTATTGTTGCATTAGGAACGATTTGCGTGATTCTGGCAGTCGGTTTGATAGGAACAATAATGAGTTATACATCGATGATAAGTGAGAAAGATAATACTATAACTTCATTAATTTCTCAGATTCAGATTCTTCAAGACAATGTCACAGATTTACAGAATAGAATTGCAAATTTACAGAATGAATTAAATGCTCTTCACGGTATTTTTAATCCAAACGTGTCAGAAACCCTTAGAATATCTTGGATTAGAGCTGGCTTTACATCTAATGAAACCAAGTTTGGTATAGCAGCGACTGTTGTCAACAATGGCAGCGTTCCAGCCGAAAATATTTCCCTCACAATAAACATTTTATTTTATAAATTCATTCCTCAAATCGAGCGTTCAATAAATCGGACTATTGAAATCGAAAGGTTAGAAATTGGTGAATGGTGTACGCTGCAATCGTCAGTCGCTGTACCTGAAGGAGAATCATGGTTTTTCTTGGTTGACTTTACTTTATATGTCAATGGAGTAGAGACAGACCATCAATCCTTCGGTACTTACTAAGCTTCTCATTCGTTTTTGAATCATAGTTTGATAAATACACCTACAAAACAATTTAGTTATTCACTAATGGAAAATGAGAGAGCCCGAAACCACTTAGAGAAAATTTCGATTTTCTCAGAAGGAACCCTCTGAGTTAAAAACATGTTAAAAAAGGTTCGCGAATTTACTTTTCAGTCTTTAGCACGTTTTGTCCAGCAGCGCTTCGTTCATGTGTTTTTCGATTCGCTTGTACTCTTGGAGCAGCTGTTCGCCTAGGTTTGTCAGGTTCGCTCCTCCGCCGCCTTCTTTTCCGCCACGGTAAGCTTTGACGGCGGGTTCGCCGAGGACGGTGTTCATGCGGTCCACATAGTCCCACACGTAGCGGTACGACATTCCCAGCTTCTTCGCCGCCTTCGAGACAGATTTCTCGCTCTTTATGGCTTCGAGGATTTGCGCCCCGCCCCTTCCGAGGAATGGCTTTCCGTCTGCTTCGAGCCAGATTTTACAGGCGGGTGCGATTCTTTTGTCCTTCATCATCTGTGATTACGACGGCAAGTTTTATAAATCATGTTGCCGAAATAGATGGCTATGCATAACGGTGATTGAAGTTGCAAACCTTAAAGAAAATAATTTTGGTAGCGTCAATAGCGACCATCCTCATAATTTCAGGTTCGTGGATTTACCTAGAATACTTCGCCATGAGAAGGCTCATAATATCCACGACCACAAGCCTCTACGACACGGGGCTACTGGACGCTTTGAAAACGGAATTTGGCCAAAAGTATCCAGTGGACATCAGCATAATCTCCGCGGGGACGGGCTTAGCCATTCAGCACGCCGAGAAGGGCGACGCAGACATGATTCTTGTGCATTCGCCCTCGATGGAGAAGACCTTTCTCACTGAAGGAGTCGGCATATGCCGAAAAATCGTCGCATACAACTTCTTCGTCATAATCGGACCAGCATCAGACCCCGCCCACATAAACGGGACGACCCCAACCGCGGCGTTGAATCTGATTGTGAACTACGGGAGGAACCAGACGGGGTTCATCTGGGTTTCGAGGGGCGACGGTTCGGGCACGCACACCGCGGAGAAAGCCCTTTGGAAGAAGGCTGGCTTCAACTACACGACTTTGTCGAAAGAGGCGTGGTACGTCAGCCGACAAGGCGGAATGGGCGAAACCCTCATGATGGCCAACGAGTACGAAGGCTACACACTCTCGGACATGGGCACGTACCTCGCATACTCGACGCAAGGGCAAATAGACCTCGTGCCGCTCGTAGCTGAGGGCAAGGACCTTCTGAACGTCTACAGCGTCATCGCCGTTGTGCCGTCTCTCACCGCAAACCAGAGCCTACACGGGCAGATTAACTTCCGCGACGCAATGGCATTCATCAGGTACCTAGTGTCCGACGAGGGACAGGCGATGATAGAGAACTACGGAGTGTCCGAGTATGGTGGAAGCCTGTTTTATGGCGCTGTCCACATCCTTAATGATGAGCCGAACAGCCAGATTGCCCAGTGGATCATAGAATACGCCTACTTCAACGGGACAGAGTGCCCGACAGAATACCGCTACAACCAAAACGACCTTTACGGTTAATAGACAGTTAGAGCCAATAGCTGTTCTGACGGTGAAAACTCGTTGAACGATTTGCTAGAGGGCATAGTCAAAGCGTTCCAGCTCATCGTCTCAGGTGACCCCACAGTACTCGACGTCACCATCCGCTCGCTGTACGTTTCTGGAGCAGCTGTGCTGATTGCCGCCTTGTGGGGAATCCCAATAGCAATATTGCTTGGGCTCAAAGACTTCCGCGGGAAATTCTTTCTTAGGGGACTCTTTATCACCCTCATCGGCATGCCAACGGTAGCCCTAGGTTTAATCCTCTATCTTATTTTTTCAAGATCAGGCGTCCTCGGCTTCTTTCATTTACTTTACAGTCCAACTGTGATCATAATCGGTGAAGCCCTTTTGGTTACGCCAATAGTTGTGAGCTTCTCCGCCAACGCTTTGGAGGCTGTGAGCTCCGAGATTAGGGACCTAGCGAAAACTCTAGGCGCTTCCGAGGATCAGGCTTTCATCGCCGTTTTCAGGGAAGCATTAGACGGAGTCGTATTGGCGACCATTTCAAGCTTCAACCGCGCAGTCGCGGAGCTCGGTGTCGCTCAGATGGTCGGTGGCAACATTTCGGGGTTCACGAGTGTCCTCACGACGACGATAATGAACGAAACAGCTAAAGGCAATATGAATATCAGCATTGCGCTTACCATAATCCTGCTTATCGTAGTGGGTAGCATAACCCTCACGGTTAGCTATTTTCAGGGGAGAAGAAAGTGGGCTTAGTTGTCGAGCTGAGGAACGTTTCGAAGACGTTCAACGGAATCTCTGCGCTCGAAAACATCAATCTGGGAGTCGACGAAGGCGAAATCTTCGCTTTGCTCGGACCCAGCGGCTCAGGAAAAACGTCGCTTTTGAAGATTATGGCTCTGATAGATAACCCCACAAACGGCGAAGTGTACTACGACGGCGAAAAGGTCACGGAAAAAAACGTTCAGCAGACTCGGATGCAGGCGACGATGGTTTTCCAGAAAACGGTGGTCTTCGACTCAACCGTCTACAAGAACATCGCCTACGGTCTGAAGCTGAGGAGAATGCCCGAAGACCAAATCAGGAAAGAAGTTGGCGAAGCGTTAAGGACGGTAGGTCTGGAAGGGTTCGAGAAAAGAATGGCGAAAAACCTTTCAGGCGGAGAACAGCAGAGGGTCGCTCTGGCAAGGGCGCTGGCGCTGAAAACAAGACTCGTCCTTCTCGACGAGCCGACCGCGAACCTTGACCCGAGGAACGCTTCCGTCATAGAGGACATCATAGGCTCCGCCAATAAAACGTCGAAGACGACGTTCGTGATGGCTACGCACAACATCTTCCAAGCTAGAACTCTGCCCAACAGAATCGCGCTGCTACAGGACGGCGCAATAAAGGAAACGGGGACCTCCGCTGAGGTTTTTTCGAGCCTTTCGAGGACTCTGGCGAGCTTCGCAGCCGTGGACAACACCTTCGTGGGGTTCGCGAACCCGTCCGCGGGGGGCACAACCTTGGTGGACGTAGGGAACGGCGTCCAGATAGAAATGACTGAGGCGAAGGCGGGGAAAGTCTCGGTCTTCATCGACCCGAAGGAAATCATCATCTCGAAAAAGAAGTTCGCGTCAAGCGCAAGGAACGTCCTCAAAGGCAGAATAACCGAGGTCAAAGACGCAGGCAACGTCGCCAAGGTCACGGTCGACGTCGGGAAGCCCTTCACGGTCCAGATCACGAAACGGTCCCTCGCAGAAATGAAGCTCAGCTTAGGAATGATGGTTTACTTGGCTTTCAAAGCCTCAAGTGTCCAGACAATCTAGGTTCTTTTGTTAAATCGAATGTTAGCTGAATATATCCATGGCTGTTAAACAGTCTTATATCCCGCCCTTATTTTTGACAGTGTCTAACCAGCGGAGTCGAGAATAATCCCCAAGTATGATGCAAAAAAAGGCGAAATCCTTTAATACGTGAGCTGGATTTTCCGCTGAAAAACGGTCACGGAGGGCTTAGCGTGATGGAGAAAGAACAGCTTCCCGAACAGGTGGCGGGTCTGCTTAGCTCCGTCCTTCGCGAAGGCGAGTCCCCAATATACTATGTTTTGAGCGATGTGGATGAGAACGGGAATTTCGGCGAAAGATGGCTCATTCTGACAAAGGAAAGTGTCGTCACGGTTAATCCAGCTACAAGCCACGTCCTGAAAATCCCTTTTGCGTCCATCCGTTCCGCGACGGTCAAAGATTACGTGGGCAACGCGGAGATTTTTGTGGAAACTGGCGAAGGGGAAAAGGCGGTCATACGGTTTTCGAGGGCGCATCTCGAAGAGTTCCACAACGCTGCGAAGCTTATCGACAAGATAGCCAAGCGCGAAATTAAACCCGAAGCCTTCGATGAGGACGTCCTCAGCTACTTCCTGACCAAGAAGAACGGCGTCAAAAAGAGTCAGACTGTGAAGTGGCTCATGGGGCACCTGAAGCCGCACATCCATTACTCAGTTCTGGCTTTGGCTCTGTCGCTGGTTATCACGGCGATTAGCCTGATGCCGCCTTATTTTAGTAGAATTCTAATTGACGAAGTCTTCGGGAACAAGGACATGCAGGCGCTCCTTTTCGTCGTGACAGCCTTCATATCAATATACGCTGCCAACACGGTTCTGGGTCCAGCCCAAGGCTACACGCTAAGCTACCTTGGGCAGAGGGTGATTTACGACATCAGAATCCACGTTTACGAGCATCTCCAAGGGCTTACGCTGGGCTTCTACGACAAGATGAGCTCAGGGCGGGTAATGTCTAGGGTCACGGACGACGTCGGCAGAGTACAATGGTTCCTCACATGGGGCATGCAGACCCTGATCATCAGCTCCCTCCAGATCATAGGCATAGGCATAATCATTTTCAGCATGAACCCGTACCTCGCGGTCTTCGCGTTGATTCCCGTCCCCATAACCGTGGTCGGGATAACGCTGTTCAGGAAGAAGTCCCGAAAAATTTATCACAGGTCGTGGAGGCGGTGGGCGGACATCAGCTCGCTGCTTTGGGACACGATCCCAGGCATCGTTGTAGTCAAAACTTTCACGCAGGAAAACTTCGAGATCAACCGCCTAGTCGACAAAATGAAAAAGTCAATCGCCGCCAACCTCAGCATAACTCGGCTCAACATCGAGTTTTTCCCCATAATAGGCTTCGCGCTGTCAACGAGCACAGCCATAATCTGGTGGGTCGGAGGGCAGGAAGTCCTTTCTGGCTCTGTAACGCTCGGTTCGCTGATCGCATTCGTGAGCTACATGTGGATGTTCTACGGACCGATCCAGACCATAAGCCAGATTTTCGAGCCGCTTCAGCAAGCCATCACCTCAAGCGAGAGGGTGCTGGAAATCATGCAGGTTGAACCCGACATAAAAGACGCCCCTGACGCCGTGGAGCTGCAGCTCAAAGGAGAACTAAGGTGCGAAAATGTGAGCTTCGGGTACAACCCGTACATCCCGGTGCTCAGCAATGTGGATTTGATGATCAAGCCGGGAGAAAAAATCGGCATAGTGGGTCCAAGCGGCTCGGGGAAGACGTCTTTCACGAAGCTGCTTTTGCGGTTCTACGACCCAACCGAAGGCAGCATCTACGTTGATGGCTTAGACTTGAAGAAAATCAAGACTACCAACCTCAGATCCCAGATCGGCTTGGTCCTGCAAGACCCCCTGCTGTTCTACGGCTCGATCGCCTACAACATTGCTTACGGTCGCCAAAACTCGACTCTGGACGAGATCGTGGCAGCTGGGAAGGCGGCGAACGTTCACGAGTTCGCCATGGGGCAGTCTCTGGCTTACGACACGAACGTCGGAGACAGGGGCTGGAGGCTTTCAGGAGGGGAAAGGCAGAGGGTCGCAATCGCGAGAGCCATAATTACGGAGCCGAAGATTCTTGTGCTCGACGAAGCCACGTCTTCGGTGGACACTTTGACGGAGAGGAAGATTCAGGAAGCCATGGACAACTTGGCTAAGGGGCGGACGACAATCATTATCGCGCACAGGTTGTCGACGCTTCAGAACGCCGACAGAATCGTCGTGATGGATAAAGGCAAAGTGGTCGAAATCGGCTCACACGACGAACTGATGAAGACGGGCGGACTGTACAGCCAGCTCTACCAAGCCCAATTTACCGAGGAACAGAAACTTTTACAGATTCAAAGAGGGTGAAAACGTGCCACTAGCAGACTTCCTTAGCCAACTCAACATTCTCGACCCGAAGAAAGTCAAGATTAGCTTAGAGAAGGAGAACACGCTGAGGCTTGAAGCCGACGGAAAAGTGTATGACAATCTGACTCCAGCTAAGCCCTTCCCGATAACATCTCCCGAATACGTCATTTTCAGGGATAGCAACGGCGTTGATGTCTGCGTCGTGAGGAACTACAACGAACTGGACGAGGAATCAAAGAAGAACCTGCAGTCCGTGTTGGACAAGATGTACTTCATTCCGAAAATCGTGAAGATAGAGAAGATTGAGACAAGCGGCGACGAGTTCGAGTGGGACATAGTGACGGACAAGGGAGCACGGACCTTCCGAACCCGGGGGCGGATGAGCATCATACCCGTGGGAGACAGGGTCATCATCACGGACGTCAACGACAACGTCTACGAAATAGAAGACGTATACAAGCTTGACACCAAAAGCAGAAGAGAAATAGAAAGCACCATCTAATCTCAGCCACATCGTTCTGTTCATCCAAAAATTGCATAAAATAAGAGACAGTAGGAGCTCTTAAATAGAATTTCCACGTTTCTCCTCGTTGAAGCTTAGGTGAAGTGTCATGCCTGGAATCGTTATTGTCGGAACCCAGTGGGGAGACGAAGCTAAGGGCAAAGTAACAGACTTCTTAGCCGAAAAGGCTGACCGTGTGGTGAGGTTCAACGGGGGAGCCAACGCGGGGCACACGGTCGTGGTCGACGGGAAAGTGTTCAAGTTCCGCCTCGTCCCGTCAGGCGTCCTGCACGGTAAGAAGCTTTACATCGGCAACGGCGTGGTCTTGGACCCGGAGGTCCTAACACAGGAAATAGAGTCTCTGAAGAGGGACGGGTACAAGCCTGACCTTCACATAAGCGACCGCGCCCACGTCGTGTTCGGCTTCCACAAAATCTTGGACGGGCTTCAGGAAAGGTTCAAGGGCAACCTTCGGGCGGGCACAACCATGATGGGTATCGGACCCGTCTACTCGGACAAGGCGGCTCGGTTCGGCGTGCGCGTGGCTGACCTTCTGGACGAGGACACTTTGAAGTGGAAGCTCGACATGCTCGTTGACTTGGCGCAGAGCCTCATCAAAAACATTTACGGCGGACAGGAAGTCCTCGACAAGGACCAAATCCTGAAGGACGCCTTGAACTTCGGGAAGACGATCGCGGACTCGGTGTGCGACGTTTCAGAAGTGGTCAACAGAGCCCTTGACCTGGGCGAAACCGTCCTTTTCGAAGGGGCGCAGGGGACGCTACTTGACCTTGACCACGGTCTCTACCCCTTCGGGAGCTCCTCAAGCATCGTGGCAGGAGGCGCCTGCACAGGAGTCGGCGTGGGTCCAACGAGAATCGACGAGGTCATCGGCGTCATGAAAGCCTACACCTCGCGGGTCGGGGCAGGACCTGTTCCAACCGAGTTGACTGATGCGGTTGGCGAAAGGATCAGGAAAGTCGGGCATGAATACGGCACAGCGACAGGCAGACCCAGAAGAACGGGCTGGCTGGACTTGGTGTCAGTGAAATACGCGATAAGGCTGAGCGGCATATCCAAGCTAATCGTGACGAAGCTGGATGTCCTCAGTGGCATCAACCCGCTGAAAATCTGCGTCGGCTACAAAGCGGACGACAAAATCTTGGACACGGTTCCTGCTGGCTTAAGCCTTTTCGGGAAGAGCAAGCCCGTTTACGAGGAGATGGAGGGCTGGCAGGAAAAGGTGGACTGGCGCAAAGTCGTCCAAAAGGGCTACGGCGGGCTGCCCGAGCAGGCCAAAGCTTACCTCGAGAAGATAGAGGAGCTCGTTAAGGTGCTGATAACCGTCGTTTCGGTGGGCGCCGAAAGGCGAGACACAATAGTCATCGACAAATAGGTTACCTTGACATCACTCTGAATGCTGTGTTCAATGTTCAATTTTGTCCAAGTATAACAGAAAACAACAATGCTGTTTATAACAGAATAACTAGCGGGTCGTATTTGCCTACGTTGAGCTGGGGTTGTCCTCGGAAGGACGTGACAAAGCCCTTGTAGATTCTGATCCTGTCGTTGACCGTGATTTGTCTGATCTGGTCGTCCCACAACGCGAGCTTCATTGACCCCACGCCGTCGGATATTGTCGCTTCAGCAATTCTGAGTTGTTTGCCGTCTTTTGAGCGAATCTCCTTAGGCTTGGAGACTTCCTGAACCGTCGCGTCAACTTCTACGCCTTTCATGCCTGCCTCCAGTTCGCCGACCTTCATCCTGACGTATGGCTTAGTGTTGTCCATTATTTTCTCGTAGTAGCGTCCCCTCCATTCTTTTTCTTCCTTGGTCCAGCCTACTTGGATGAAGCCCAGCTTTTCGTAAAAGTGCTTTGTCCGCACGTTCCATTCGGGAGTCCCCAGCGTCCAAATCTTCGCGTCGGCATAAATCTTCCAAGCAATCTCGAAGGCTTTCGTCGCTATGCCCCTGTTGTGGTAGTCGGGGTCGACAAAAATTCGTTGACACTCATAATGGCACGGTCTCTTCCTCTCTACCATCAGACCGCCAACGATTTTGCCGTCCAACAGAATCTTGTTGTAGTCCAGCCACTTCATGAATATTTTGACTTGAAACTCGGCTGAGTCGTATCCCGGCGGACCTCCCTCCCTGTTTGGGGCGCCAACCTCGAAATCGCTGTGGAAAGCCCTCTTCGAAATGCCCGCTAGTATCTCAGCATCCTCTTCCTTAGCCCGTTCGAGAGTAATAGTCGAAACCAATACTGTGTTCACCGTGCATCTGTCAATCTCGTTTTTGCCTTAAAAATCATGTGCATTCATGTTATGAATAACACGGAACAATTGCAGCTCATTGAGGAAACTTGCCGTCAACCACCAGATGAGACCTCTTTCTGACGTAAACAACTGTCACGCCATCTTCTCTCAACCTTTTCCTGAGGTTCGCGTCGTTGGTAGCCACGGGGCAGTTCCATTCCTTGGCTGTCCTCAGAACAATGTCGTCGTAGCCTTCTCTGGAACCTTTCTCAACCTTCACTGTCCCACATTTCTGCGTGTACTCGAAAGCGATTTGAGCCTGTTTTCGCATTTTCGGGCTGCCTTTCGCCGTGAGCTGCTGAAGCTCCTCGATGGTCGTGGACAGAACGACGGGTTCAGCCTTCCCAAGAAGCTTGTCAAGTTCCCCGAATACGTCGATTTTGAATTTCCAAGGAATGAAGAAAAAATTCGAGTCGAGGATTACCTTAACCATTTCCGAGCTCCCGCTTTTTTGAAACGATTTCCGCAGCCAGCTTAATGGCTTCCTCCAAGCTCCTCGAGTTAGCTAAGCCCTTCCCGGCGACGTCGTATGCTGTTCCGTGGTCAACCGAGGTGCGGAGGAAGGGAAGCCCAAGCGTCACGCTGACCGTGCCATAAAAGTCAACGGTTTTGGCGGCAATGTGCCCCTGGTCGTGGTAAAGCGACAGCACTGCGTCGTAGCGTCCCTCCAAGGCTTTCACGAAAACAGTGTCCGCGGGAACAGGACCAACCACGTTGTAGCCCCCTGCCCTTAACTCCTCAATGGCTGGGACGATAATCAGGTCTTCCTCGTCTCCCACCAAGCCCTCGTCGCTCGCGTGAGGGTTCAGAGCCGCAACCGCGACCAAGGGGTTTTCGACGCCCATCTTCTTGAGCTCAGCAGCGATCCTTTCGACAGCTCCGATGATCCGTTCCTTCTTGACAGCCTTGATGGCTTCGGTCAAAGGCAGATGCCTCGTCAGGAAGAAGATTCTCGCGCCCTTAACCCAAAACATCGTTAAAGGGTCCTCGACCCCGCAGAACGCAGCCAACATCTCGGTGTGCCCAATGTGCGGGCTCCCAGCCAAATTAACAGCGTGCTTGTTGATTGGACCAGTAGCAACAGCGTCAACCTCCTTGTTCAGGGCAAGTTCCGCCGCCTTCTCGACGTACTGGATAGCTGCCCGTCCCCCTTCAGCGGAAGCTTCGCCAATCCTGAAGGAACCCGAATCCACGTTCTTCAAGTCCACAACCTCGATTACGTCCTGCCTCCCAGAAGCTTCTTTTGGGCTGCTCAATACTTTGAAGCTCACCTCAAGCCCCAAGTGCTTAGATGTCTTGCATAAAATGCCTAAATCCCCAATCAAAACAGGCTTGCAGACTCTTCCAATTTCGGGCTTCAGAAGCGCCTTGACTGCAATTTCGGGTCCCACCCCAGCTGGGTCACCCATCGTCACAGCGATAATCGGCTTCGTGTTCCTCATCAACCACACCCCGAATGAATAGACTATACTTTGACCGCGCCACTCAACGATGGCTTCGTGCAACGCGCCTCGCACATTATTCCTTCGCGTTCAAAGGCTTCCTTCATGGCGGAAGCCACGTTCAGCGCTAAAGACTTCGTTGAGTCCACGACGGCGATGACCGCTGGTCCCGCGCCGCTTATTGCTGCCCCAGCTGCGCCCGCTTTCTGGGCTGCCTTCTTCACGGCGTCGAAGCCGGGGATGAGCTGTTTCCTCGCTGGCTCCACAATCAGGTCGGTCATGCCCCGCCCGATCATCTCGACGTTGCCGAAGTGGAACCCCGCGACTATGGAAGCTGCGTTCCGAGCGTTAGCTACGGCGTCCCCGAAACCCACCGACTTGGGCAGGACAGCCCTCGCCTTGGCTGTCTTGTTTTCGGGAGTTTCAACGCACGGCAACGCCAACGCAACTTCTAAGTTACTTGGAGGGTCCAACCGAACCGCAACGGTTTGCTCGCTCCAAGCCTGAACCATCGTGAATCCGCCTAAAACCGAGGCTGCGACGTTGTCAGCGTGCCCAGCTCCTGCTGCCGCAACTTCGCCCATTGCTGCTGCTTTCACAATCTCGTTCTTGGACAATCCTAAACTTAGGAGCCCGTTCAACGCGACCGCACACGCTGCTGCCGACGCTCCGCTGCTTCCAAGCCCCATCTTCAGGGGGATGCCCTTCTCGACGTGCAGTTTCACGCCTACTTGGCGGTCTGCAACCAGAATCTTAGCGACTAACCCAGCCGTGTTCCTTTCGAGGTCGGTCGGGATTCCGTCGGCGCCGAGCCCCGTGAACTTCACGGTTATGCCTTTGTCTGCGAGCTCCGCTGTGAGGGTGTCGTGGAACGCCTCCAGCGCCAAGCCGAACGTGTCGAAGCCCGAGCCGAGGTTGGCTGAGCTGCACGGAGCCATTATCTTGACCCGCTTCATGAGTTTCAACCCGTCAACCAGATGAACTAATCTATCAAGATTGCTTACTTAAATCATTCTGGCGCCGAGGAACATTTCAGCAAAACCGTCATTCTCCAGATTACGAAGCGTTTTCTTCGACACTCACAAAGGCAGCACCAACATAGCCGCAGTCAAGGCATTTACGTACTTGGAGCCCGCCTTTGCCTCCGAGCCAAAGATCGTTCCTTGAACTAAGACAAAAAGGGCATCGAAGCACCCACCTAATTTTGCCCTTCGGCTTCTCCTCATCCCTATTTTTATTCAAGGTTCTCCTCGAATAATGAAGACTAATTGCCCAGAAAAAGTTTGTGGCTTACAGAAAGCTTCAAAAGCTGAGGCTGGAGTGAAGACTTATGGTAACGGAGGCGCATCTTTCCTACCTATCCAAGCCCTCTTCTTCTTGAGGTAATACTTGTAGATTGCGTACGAAACCTCAGGCGGGCACCTGTGGTCCACCAGCGGGACGAATCCGCCGTCCTCAAGCAGCGGCGTCAACCGCTTCAGTTCCTTGTCTACAGCTTTTTCTCCCGCAATCAAGGTAAACTTGTCCACGTTCCCAAGGAACAGCACTCGGCGACCATACTGCTCCCGCAGCTTGTAGATGTCTGTGAAGCGGGTTTCAACAGGGAACATGCAGTTTATGCCGCCCTTCAGCCAGCCTGGGACAAGCACGGTGATGTCTCCGTCGCAGTCAAGCACGTTGATGGTGACGCCGTGTTCCTTCAGGACGTCGGTGACTTTCTTGTACCGGGGAACCATGAACTCCTCGAAGTGGCGAACAGACAAGAGCGGACCCCTGTTGTAGCACATGTCCTCCCACCAAGTCGCATAGTCCACCTTGACGTTCCGCAGAGCCCTGCGTATTGTGGCGATCCATAAATCGACTAAGGTGTCCATCATTTCGGCTATCCAGTCGGGCTCACGGTAGAATGCTATCGAAATTCGTTCCACGCCCATGAAGTTTCTTAGCCAGCCGTAGAAGCTGCCAACAAAGATTCCCAACGGATAGTCGCGGTCTTTGTAGCTCTCAGCGACTTCGTCCCAGTTCAGCGGGAACCGCCCAGGCGTGTCAGGGTCGAAGAACGGCTTCAGCTTTTCCCAGTCCTCCCTGTTCTTCAGGGGGTAACGGAGATAGTGCGGGGGCGAAGAAGTCCCGACTGGACTCACGTAGATGCCGCCCATCCCATCGTCCACGGTCACCCGGTTTCCCTCCTCCTTGATTATCCTACCCGGCAAAGGCGGCCAGAACGTGGTCCTCACGGGCATTGTTTCCATGCAGTCCCAGCCTTCAAGCCCGAGGTGGAGCTCGATGTCGCGCATGTCCCGTTTCTCTTGGGGGAGACCCTCCTTGTGCCACCTGTCGATTGTTTCTGTCCAGAACCCGAACTCGTAGTCGGGAACCCTGTCAACTTCTTTGAACTGGTACGTTCTGAGGAAACGTTCTCTCTGGTTCAAGACGCACTCCTCACTCGATTTGGAGATTTGAACTAAAAAATGTTGAGGCTTAAACTATTTAATGATTCCGAACCCTATCAGCCGCCATCTTCCCAGAATCTTTCGGCTCACCGCCACGCGGGTGTTGTCTTCCGCGCATATTGGACGCGTGAGCTGGAGCTCAGCCACGTGCTTTTTGATGCTCGTGACTTTGCCGACCGTGGGGGCTGTTCCGACGTCTAATAGGAGAACCTCGCCTACGTTGACTCCTTTGACCTCAAGCATCTCTTTGGTTCCTACTGCCCGCTTGAACAGATGGAACTCCAGAGACAACTCAAGCCGCGTTGGCGGAAGAGTCTCAGGCTTGCCGACGATGTTTCCGATTAGCCCGTCAGCCTTAGTCAACGACGGGTCCAGAAGCGTTCCCACGCCGACGAGACCTCCGCTGTAGGCTTCCTTGACTTGGCGTCCGCCAGCATGTAAGCTGACAACCTTGGTGTAAAGCGGCTCGTACGAGCTTGACTGCGCCTTCGCGAGTCCGGGGCGGATTTCGATTTCGTCGCCAACCTTGAAGGCGCCTTGATAGATTGTGCCACCGATTACGCCGCCCGCTAGATCGTCGACCACGGTTCCCGGCTTGTTCACGTCGAACGACCTGACCGTGTGGAGCCGGGGCGGTTTCGCGGGGTCACGCTGGGGCGTCGGTATCTGTTTCTCTATGGCGTCAAGTAGAAGGTCTATGTTGACTTGGTTCTGGGCTGAAATTGGGATGACTGGCGCGTTTTCTGCCACCGTTCCTTTCGTGAACGCCTTTATTTCGTCGTAGCTTTTCAGGGCGCGGTCTCTGTTTACTAGGTCAACCTTGTTTTGGGCGATTACAATCTTGTTGATTCCCACTATTTCGATGGCTGCGAGGTGTTCGCGGGTCTGAGGCTGGGGGCAAGTCTCGTCTGCCGCGATAACGAGGATCACGCCGTCCATGACAGCTGCGCCCGAAAGCATCGTCGCCATCAACGCCTCGTGCCCAGGCGCGTCTACGAAGCTTAGGGCTCTAATGAACACGCCTTTTGTTCCGCAATTTGGGCAGGTTTCGTGAGTTGAAAGGTTGCGTGGGCTTTCGCATTTTGGGCACTTGAAGATCACGGCGTCTGCGTAGCCGAGTTTGATGGTGATTCCCCGTTTCAGTTCTTCGCTGTGCCTCGAAGCCCACACTCCGGTCAGCGACTCAACCAGCGTCGTTTTTCCGTGGTCAACGTGGCCTATCGTGCCTATGTTGACTTCGGGTTGCTGTTTCAGCGCCTTGTGCTTGTGCCTTACGGCCTCGTGCAGCGCCTTTTCGGTTGAATCGCTCATCCTATTATTCTCCGATTGTACTCAAATAGAAAACCGTTCATAATAAATATGTTTCTGAAAGGCTACTAACCTCGTTTTTCGCC
>CAZRIK010000012.1:0-29767 GCA_964600125.1 uncultured Candidatus Bathyarchaeia archaeon | reverse complement strand
CTCGCCTATTAAAGGGGAACGTGAGCTGGGTTTAGACCGTCGTGAGACAGGTCGGACTTTATCTGCTGGGAGCGGTGGTCGCCTGAGGGGAAAAGGTTCCTAGTACGAGAGGAACGGAACGTTGTAGCCTCTAGTTTACCGGTTGTCCGACAGGGCACTGCCGGGCAGCCACGCTGCTGCGGATAAGAGCTGAAAGCATCTAAGCTCGAAGCTGCTCCTGAGAAGAGGCGGCCATTCCCAAGGTGAGAGACCCGGTGACGGGCCTCAGCACGGGACGAGGGTTCCCATAGAAGATGGGTTATATGGAGCCGGGGTGTACGCTGGAAGACTTCGGTCGACCAGTTTAGCCCGCGGATCCCAACCACCCAAGGTGTCGAGCCTAAAAAGAACCTGCGTCTGGACGATATTTCTAGGCCTGTGCGTGGTTAAAGTTCAATTTTTGTTTATTTTTTCTGGGAATAGCTATTGTTTGTTGGTTTTGTCTAGGTTTTTCCTTTTTTGGTAGAATGCTTTTTGGAGGATTCTGTATTCTTTTTTGGAACATTTTTGTTTGATTTTCTTTGCGGACGAAGCTGTCTGCCTGAATGCCGTTTGCACGTTTTTGTAGGGGTAATTTTCGCATTTTCCGCAGTTTTCGACGCCTTTCTCCAGAGCGCATTCTCGGACGTACATTCTGTCGCACCGTGTCCGCGGGAGGCATCCGTGGCAGGCTAGTTTTTTAGGTGGCACTATTCTGTCTCTGTAGCCGACTTTGTGCCATAAGACCGCGAGTTTCCTCAGTTGTTCCATGTCGCTGTTTTGGGTCGCTTTGTACCTTGGGCAAGCGTTACAGTCGTCGCCACAAAACCCCAGTTTCTGCGCAGTCTTTCCTCTCCTATGAGTATTCGCGTCGTTCGTTAGGTCGCATTGTTATTATGTTTTGTTTCTGTTTAAAAATTCATCAACTTTTCTTCTGTTTCCTGCGTCTGTGTATGGTCTGATTTGTGTGACATCGGTTTTCAATTTTTGTGTGACATAACGGAATCCTGAAGACTATTCTGTTTTGAGTGATAATAGATTTTTCCGTTTGAGTGACAATACGCAATGCGTTGCGAAGAGGGGGGGCTATATATAGTCTCGTCCGATTATCTGGCCATCCCTAGAGTCTGGTCTGATTTGTTCAACAATAGGAAATGGTGTTTGACCAACAAACCGCTTTGGTCGTCTTTGTCATGGTCGTCTGGGTTCGAAGACCCACGATGCTCCGCCAATGAGGTTCCGTATCGGGAGGTGCTGGGGGCACAGTTCCTCACATTTTCCGCAACTCTTGCAGTTCTTGGCTCCGTTCTCTTTGCCCACGGTTTCCTTGTACTTTTTGACGACTTCCTGCTCCGCGTCCCTGTCGCCACGTTTCATGTAATGCTGGTTAATCAGGGCGAAGATTTCGGGTATTGCCACGCCGTTCGGGCACGGCATACAGTACCTGCAGCCCGTGCAGCCGATGTAGCCGTACTCCGCGTACTTCTTGCGCACCCTCTCAATCAGTTGGAGCTCCTTATCTGTAAGCGTATTGGGTCCTGAGCGTCCTGCGCTTTCGACGTTTTCGACGACCTGCTGCATCGTGCTCATTCCGCTGAGGGCAACCGAAACCTCGGGGTGGTTCCACACCCATTGAAGCGCCCACTCAGCCTGCGACCGCTTAGTTTTGGCTTCGTCCCATATGTCTTGGATTTCCTTCGGCGGCTTGACGGCTAGTGAGCCTCCTCCGATTGGCTCCATGATGACGACGGGCAGCCCTTTGGACGCAGCGTACTTTAGTCCCTTGGTTGTTGCTTGCCTGTCTTGGTCCACGTAGTTGTACAGGATTTGGCACATTGCCCACTTGTCGTAGCTGTCGACGATTTCTTTCAGGGCTTCGAACTCGTCGTGGAAGCTGAACCCCAGCCCTCGGATTCTGCCGTCTGCAACGGCTTTCTCGCCAAACTCGAGCACGTTCAGGCCTTTCATTTTTTCCCACCTGTCTTTTCCGATGCCGTGCAGAAGGTAAAAGTCGACGTGGTCAGTTTGGAGCTTGGTGAGCTGCTCGTTCAGAAACTTATCCATGTCCTCCCTCGAGTTAACCATCCACGTAGGCAATTTTGTTGCCAGCTTCACCTTTTCCCTGTACCCGTCTTTGAGGGCTTTGCCGACGACGATTTCGCTTTTTCCGCCACTATAACCATAAGCTGTATCGATGTAGTTGACGCCGTGGTCGATAGCATACCTGATCATTTCGATGGCTTTTGGTTCGTCAACGCTGGAATGGTCTTCGCCTGACACTGGAAGCCTCATCGCCCCGAACCCTAAGGCTGAGACCCTAAAATCGTGTTTTCCAAACCTTCGATACTTCATAAACAATCGCCTTAGACCGCATTCACATAATATTACGTTTCACATACTTGTGAATGTTTCTGTTTTATCATAATTCGCTACGGGATTTCTTTTATCGATTCGGGATTTTTGTTCTAAGAGACTTCAGCGTTCCTGAAACCCGAATCATGTGTAAGGTTGCTTTTTCGTTGTCCACTTCGGTTGTGGCTGCTATTGACGCTTTAACCATTTCTAGAGCTTTGTGGGAGCAACGGAAAATAGCCCTCCCGTTATCTGCATCGTACTCAACAAGGAACAGTTCAGCTTGGCTGGCTCCGTACTCTCCGAAGAGCCGAACTAGACTGGTCCAGACAGCGTCAAAGACAGCTCTTTCGCTGAATGTTTGGCGGCTTTCGATTCTAACTGCAACGTAACGTCGCCTTACGATTCTGGTCAGTCCTTTCCCCTCCTGACAACATAGACTCCTGGAGCCAAAAAGTTCGGGCTGAGTTTCCTCCTGTTCTGTTCCACAATACCTTTCGGAGTCACCGAAAAAGCCTGTCTAGCTTCATGTTGGCTCATCCCGAACAGGTATACTAGGGAACCGTAGTCTTCAGCGTTTCTCAACAACATCGGCTCGTTGGCTCCGCTTGACAGAACTATGGGCACATGACCCTTGTTTGCGACCATTACCTCTCTGCGTAGACACGAAAGCAGAATGGACCTTCTGTATCCCTGCTCAGTCAACAACGGAGCCACGTCAATCTCAAGTGATGCTGAAGCTTCGGATGCGAGCTCAGCTTCAGCGAAGTCGAAAAACCGTTTTTTGGGATGCGTTAAAGGAAACGATATCAAGTCGACCCTTCGGTCCTTGGCGGCTTGTCTGGCAACCTCTTTTGAGTAGCACTTCACCGCTATGACCTCGGTTCTTCGCCGCAAGTTTCTCAAGCTGTTAAGCAGCTCACCCGCTGTTCGCGGAGACAGGTCGATCCGTGAAACATAATCCACGCCTAAGCTGCTGCAATTTGCCCTCAATTCTTCGGCTTCTGTCTGTGGCGCCTTCGGTGAAACGGGGATTCCGACCGCCATATATCCGAGTTCAGCAGCCTTTTCAACCATTTCTTTGACGTGGGCAAGGCTATCGAACTGCGAGCACAGGTGAAGGTCAGCGTAGAACCTCATGGGACCATCCCTAACCTCCGAATTATGTCTGTGATTTCCTCGATTTTCGAGGTCCGAAACTTGATTCTAAGGCGAATAGGATCAGCGAGGCAGAGCTCAGGCTTACCTTTGAAGGCTGCCTGTTTGTCGAGCCTAAGGTAGAGGTTTCCCTTCGTCAGCCGAAGCTCAAGCCCCTCAAGCAAGGTTTCCTTTTCGACCTGCGGAAGGTTTGACCCAACGTTTCGGAGGAACCCTTCAACGATTTCAGGGTCTTTTATTTTGGTTTCGAAAACTGCTATTGGGTTTCCGTATTCGCCTTTAAGGTTTTTTTGGCTTACGGCTACCTCCTCGGCGTGTTCGGGCGGCAAAAGGTTGCGTACGGCAGTTAAGACTTTGTCTCTGTCTTCGGTCGCGTGGACCAGAAAGCTAACCTCAACGTAAAGTATTTCGTTTTTTGGCAACCAGCTCACGCATCTTCAAAGGAATTAACGGTTCTTCTTCAAACATATACTCTTTGCAACGAATTTAAGCATAATCAATACACATAACCTCATCAGCAACATTGCAGACTGCTTCCAATAAGAGACAAGCCAAAAACTATGAAAAAAATCTCCGACGATGCCTGAAAGGCGCTAAAAATAAAAGTGATGGTGCATCCTTTTTTAGGACCATAGTATTAAAAAATGGTTGTGAATGCTTATTGAAGCTGGCGAACAACGTGATTCCTAAGGCTTTCTTCGTGGTAAGCGGAAAGGCAGTTGGCAAGGTCTCGGGGCTTAACACCTTCGACTTGGCTTTAAAAGAAGCTGGCATAGAACAGTGCAACCTTGTAGCAGTGAGCTCGATTATCCCGCCTGACTGCGAGGAAACGGAGCCTAGGAAGCTCCCGATTGGAGCAATCACGTTTGTCGTGTTGTCGAAGGCTGAGGGACAAGGAGAAACGGTGAGCGCAGGCATCGCTTGGGGCAAAGACGGAACCAGCGGATACGGCATCGTGGCTGAGGCTTACGGACGCATGGATGAAGTCGCAACAAAAAAGAGGCTGGACGCCAAAGTTCAGGAGATGGCTAAGATACGAAACATCAAGCTAGGCAACGTAAAACAAAGAATTGAAACCGTTGATGTGCCAAAAGACTGTTTCGGGTGCGCCGTCGCAGCCCTAGTCTATATCTTCTAGTCCTAAGCCATAAGTCCGCGGACCTTTCTTCCCGCGCTTGTTAAGCCCCTGAACGCCCGTCCCCTTCCTTTTCCGAGGCTAAGTTCAGGCAGCACCGTCCTATCCACGAGAATGACTTCGTACCACTTGTTTATGCCGTCCTGCCAAACCCAGTACGAGTTGAGGACTTCAAGGTTCGGGTACTTTCGTGCAGTCCTTCCCTCTGCAATCAGCCTCATGCTTTTGGCAAATTTGAGCTTGTTTACGCCCATTTTTTTCTGTCTTCTGCCCATTTTCGGACGCTGTCTTCGGTAGCCGCTTTTTCTAACGCGGACTCGGACAACGACGTAGCCATTTTTGTCCTTGTAGCCCAATCTTCGAGCTCTGTCTATGCGGGTGGGCTTTTCGACCCTTGTGATCGCTTGTTCCTTCCGCCAGAGAATAACCCTATCCTTCATGACCTCTTTAACGTAGCTGGATTCAGGTTTCCTCCAAGCCTTAGCCATGTACTTGTAAGCCACTTCGCAACAACGCTCCAAGATACGGCAATGCTACGAAAAAGCCAAATTTATACCTTCCGTATTACTGAGTGTTAGTTCCTGCTTGTCCCCACTGGATATCTGCCACAAGTAAGAGTTTTTCTCCACAGAGCTTCGATGTTTTCTGGCGGAAAAGGCATCGATTGGTCTGGACCTACAATGTAGCCTCCGCCCGGAGACAGAATGGCCATTACTCTTTCAACTTCTTCCTCTATCTTCGCGACTGGACCCAACATTAGAAGATGGGAATCTATGCCGCCTTTGAGGGCTATTTTTCCTTGGCTTTTCCGTTTCATTAAGACAAGGTCGTTGGCTCTCGCCTGAACAGGATTAAGGACGGTTGCTCCAACGCTGACCAAGTCTTCAACAATGTCCTGAACCTGACCGCAGGAATGAAAATCGATTACCTTCCTCTCTTTTACCAAAGGCTCAAAGCATCGCCGATATTCGGGGACAAAAAATTCTCTGAAAAACCTTGGAGAAATCATCAACCCGCCCTGATGCCCTAAATCCTCGGAGAAATTTACCCCGTCGACTCCGAGTTCCAGATAACGTTCAAAAATTCTAACGTTAAAATCCGCAATCCTACGCAGTAAATGCTTCATCTCTTTCGGGTGAGTGAAGAAGGATTTCAGGAAATTGTCCATACCCATTAATGCCCATGCCCTCTCAAACATAAAATACGTTAACGTGCCAAAAACCAAATGTTTCTCCCTGTCAATTTTATTTAGAAATTTTTTATTGTCCTCAGTGAATTGCAGACTGTCCGGATTTGGAAAATCGTAATCGTCCAAGTGTTCCATGCTTGGTAATGGATTTCCTTTCGGGAATGGAACCATGTCTGGTCTCGTGGTTACCCATTGGACTCCCCACTTGTCGGTCCACGTTTCAATCTTATAGTTTCCTTCAAGCTGGAAGCCCACACAAACGTCTTCGTTTGTTCTCGGAACATACTCGGGACTCCTAAAATAAATCGCCCTAAGCAGGTTCTCCTTAGCCTTCATTTCGATCTTAACCTAGTCTACACCAAAATTTGAATGTACTCTGCAATTAATGTTCTATAAGCTTTCCCCACAATTTACTAAACCAGCCTGACGGAAAGCGTTATTTCGGGGTTGACAGCTATTGCATATTTAGTGAACAAAATGGATAAGACAGTCCGAGTTACGGTTTGGAACGAGTTTCTCCACGAGAAGCAAAGCCCAGAAATAGGCAAAATTTACCCCGAAGGAATCCACGGCGCCATCGCCAAGCACCTGAGCAAACAAGGCTTCAAGGTTAGAACAGCCTTTTTGGAGATGCCTGAGCACGGCTTAACGGACGAGGTCCTCAACGACACCGACGTTCTGATCTGGTGGGGGCACATGGCTCACGACCGAGTCAGCGACGCCGTAGTAGACAAGGTTTACCGCCGCATAACCGACGGCGGCATGGGACTCATCGTCCTCCACTCGGCTCACTACTCAAAAATCTTCAGGCGGCTGATGGGCACAAGCTGCGGGCTGAAGTGGCGGGAAGCAGGCGAAAAAGAGCGGCTGTGGGTCGTCTCTCCGGGTCACCCAATCGCCGCGGGGCTTGAAGACTACTTCGAGATCGAGCATACCGAAATGTACGGGGAATACTTCGACATTCCAGCGCCGGACCAGCTCGTCTTCGTAAGCTGGTTCCAGGGAGGCGAAGTCTTCAGAAGCGGCTGCTGCTTCCACAGGGGCAGAGGCAAAATCTTCTACTTCAGACCAGGGCATGAGTCGTTCCCCATATTCTATCACCCGAAGGTCCTTCAGGTCCTCGAAAACGCAGCCCGATGGGCAGCACCCGTTGACGGACCCAAACCCCCAACGATAACGGGAGCCCCGAACGTTAAACCCCTCGAAAAACTCCCATAATCCTTTTTCCTTCGTTATTTTTTCTGAATCACTGCAAGTTCAGGATTTTTTGTCGACAATACAATGGCATGAATGTTGGGAAAAAGCAAATAGGATGCTTAAGAAAAGAATAATTGTTACTTTCACAGGTTTAAGTCCAAATACTACGTGATTAAGCTGGGTTGGTGTCTTTGTTAAGCAGCTTGGTGTTCAAGGACAGGAACAAGCTTTCGCCGCACTACATTCCGAAGCGGCTTCCCCACCGAGACCACCAGATAAGCCTTCTGGACGCCGTTTACGGCTCCATGCTCAGGAACATAAAGAACGCTTACCCCCGTTTCACCCAGATAATCGGCGACACCGGGACAGGCAAAACCTGCACAACGGTGAAGTTCGGCGAACAAATCTCGGAAAAAGCAAAAAAGGAAGGCGTCAACCTGAAGCACGTTTACGTCAACTGCAAGGTCGACGGAACAACCCGCTACGTCCTTTTCGGCAACCTCGTACGGAAGGTGACGCCCAAGATTTCGACGCGGAGCCTGAGCCCAGAGGAGATGGTTAGGCAGCTCGTCGAGTACCTGAAGTCTGAGGACGTGTTCCTGCTCGCGACCTTCGACGAAATCGACTACTTCATCCAGACCAACCCCAAGGAGCACGTAATCTACGACCTGACGCGGACGACCGAGATGAGCCCCGGCGAATCCTCGCATATAATCGGCGAAATCTTCATCGCGAGGTCCCTGAAATGGCACGAACGCCTCGAACCGGGAGAAAAGTCCACCCTCGGAATGGGCGTCATCGAGTTCCCCAACTACGCAAGCAGCCAAGTCAGGGAGATACTTGAAGACCGCGTCGAAGAAGCCTTCCGTCCGGGAGCCGTGGACGAAGACACTTTAGACCTAGTTTGTGACATCACCGCTAATCCGCCCGTGAACGGAGACATCCGCGTAGGACTTGACCTCCTCTATTATTCAGGCAACTTAGCTGAAAATCAAGGATTTGACAGGGTCCACCCTGACCACGTTAGGAAGGTGTACGGCGAGACGAACCCGACGATAACCTCTGAGGACATAATGAACCTTGACCCAAATGGAAGGCTGGTTCTCTTAGCCTTGGTGCGGAGCCTCCGAGCTGACAAAACGGCGTACGTAGGATTGAGGGAGGTCAGAAAAAGCTACGAGCTAGCCTGCGAGGAGCTGAACGTTAAACCCGCTGAAAGGTTTGAAGAAGCTGTCCAAGACTTGGTCTTCCGAGGCATAATCGACATGAAGTCCCTCACCGAACTTGGAGTGACCGGAGCGTCAGTTATAGACCTCGAAAAGTTTCTCAACAACCTAACGCAGAGGCTAGGAGCGAGGAATGAATGAGTAATAAACACCTGCCCGTATGGGACGAGCTTGAGCTGGGGCTCGGCGGAGGAAGCAAGTTCCGCGTCGTTCGGGAGCTATTACTTAAACCAAACGAGGCTTTCACGAAATATGCGCTTGTGAAGGCGACTGGGCTGCGGACTCCTTCGGTTGAAAGTCAACTCAAAGCCCTTCTTAAGCTAGGCTGGGTAAAGGAATACGCTTTCACGCCTAAGACCTATCAAGTTAACCCAGAAAACGAAGTTGTTCAGCGAATATCTGAGGTGTTTGAGAAAATTAAATATGTTAAAAAAACATCGTAATTCATTTTTAGGTTACATGGGTCACTCATTTTTTAAAAAAGTTCAAATCTTTCTAATTACAGACTGTTTTTGTCAAAATGTATATAATATATAAGTTCTGATTTATCGAGTCTTAACGACTAAAGTATGATCCTTGCTGGCTTCTTGAGTGAAAATAATAAATGTTCAAACTTACATGAAAATTAAGTGTGGTTTGATTTGACAAGTCGATTAGTCGAAATTTTCAAAGATAAAGAGTTGATGGATAAGATCAAAAAACGTCTCCCCTATCTTTTTCAAATAGCTAACCTCGAAAGCTCTAGAGCTGGAAAGATTGGAATGGAGGTTGGTTCGCTTCGTGAAAGGATACTAGTTGCATTGTTGCTTTACAAGTTTGGTGAAGAAAATGTTGAAACTGAAATCCCAATAACTGAACCCGAGGTTGACATAAAGTTGTTTGGATACCCAATCTCAATAAAAACAATTACGGGGATGGGCGGGGTAAAGATTGTGTGGACAGTTGACGCTCAAAAAGCTCTAGAATTTCGTGAGAAATACGTTCCAAAGTGTGACTGGTTATTTGCATTAATCAACTGGGAGAAGACTGGGAAGTTTTCTTACATACCTATTGAGGTTCAACATGATGTCCTTACGGAAATAGGGAGAGAAAGGTATCTCAAGCTTCCGAAACTAGGAACTAATCCAAGAGGTGTTGAGATAGTAAAGAAGCTTTACAGATGCTTGTTATTCATGAAGATACAAAATCCATTAATATATTTTGGAAACGCTCTGAGATCAGATTTAACGCTTATAAAAGATGGATCGATTATTGGAAAGGAGAATTTTAAGGAAAAAAGGGATTCTATTGAACAGAAAAACTAGGCAATTTCATCTGAGATTGGTCAGTTTGAAAACCCTTTATTCGCTTTTCCGCTATTTCAATATACTCTTTGACTGTTTCATAACCAACGTAGCGTCTATTCGTTTGTAACGCTGCTATTGCTGTCGTCCCACTGCCAATAAAAGGATCCAAAATAACATCTTTTTTAAAGGTGTATAATTTAATGAGTCTAAAAGGCAGTTCTATTGGAAATGGAGCTGGATGACCAATTTTAGATGCTGATTCAGCGGGAAAACTCCAGATACTTTTACTCCACTCTAAAAATTCTTCTTTCGTTATAGTGTTTTCTCTCTCTTTCAGCTTTGGTCTAGAAAACGAGTCTTTGGAAAAGACAAGAATGTATTCATGAACATCTCTTAATGTCGGATTGCTGGCTGAACACCAACTACCCCATGTTGTAGAAGAAGCTGCGCTTGGACCCTTATCCCAAATAATTTCTCCTCTCATTAGAAAACCAATATCTAACATGTCTTGAATAATCCAGCTGTGCAAAGGTATGTATGGTTTCCTTCCCAAATTAGCTATATTAACACAAGCTCTTCCGCCTGCTACTAATACCCTATACACTTCTTTAAACACTCGTCTTAACAGATTTCTATATTCCTCCGAAGTAAAATTCATATCATAATCTTTACCGACATTATATGGAGGAGAAGTCACCATTAAATGGATACTGTCATTAGGCATCTCATCCATGTTTTCGCTACTTTTACAGAAAATTCTGTTCAAAAAATCATTAGAAATTTCGTTTTCGATATACACAACTTTTTTCTTTTCTGTAGGGATACCCTCATACAACCTACTCTCATAGAATTTTGAGGAATCATGACCGAATCTTCCCGGAGACCCGAAAGAGCTAGTGAAAGTGCCTTTTTTTTGGCTTCGTTTTCCCTTTTTTATTGTTTCTTTTGCATCAACAACCCTGATAGCTTCTTCCTTTTTGATAAATCCTTCCTTACGAAAACCATCCCCATGATTATTTTCGACTAGTTCCACTTGATAACCATTTTCCGTTTTAATTAACCGAATTTTACTACCTGACAAGAACTTACCCTTTAGAGAAGAAGACCAGAGTCTTCCATAACTGTCTATTCTTGCTGTTTCTGCGTTCAACAAAGTTTTTGATGGTACAGGCATATTCCCGATAAGGTTCTTGCGTTCCTTGGCAGGAATTTGGATAAATCCCTTTAGAATCTCCATTTTTCCAAGAACCTTTTCGATCATTCTGTTTTCTCCTATACAATGTGATTTGTATTGTTAAAGGAAGTAAATAACCCTATTTTCCTTAATTCTTTTTTCGATTTATTAATATTATTCTGGGTTGGAACGAAACATTTCATTATACTAGTAAAAAATTTATGTACACTCCCTACCTTTAAGAAGGGTATTATAATAACTAATAATAATTTATTTGGCCACGGCAAAACCATGAAGTCTTCATATAGAATGTGATTATTCTATACATACCCCCTCCCTCTGTTTTCACTGACGTCTTAAATACGTATAGAAAGAGCTCTAGGCGGACGAGTGTGATGACATATTGATGAAGAGAAGCCGCCTTTCGCAGCAACCGATTGAAACGGCTCTGGACGCTTCTAACGATAAGCTGTCAGGAGCTGAAACGTGCATGAACCCGTGGAACGGCAAATGCTTAAACACGGACATTTCGTTGTATATCATGTACAAGGGCAGCCGCCTTCCGATTTGCAGGAAATGCTGGGAGGCAATCTCGTCTAACGATTACGAATGGATGTATGATTAAATGTCAGAAGACCTCGAATCCCTGAACGGCGTAGGCTCAACCACAGCGTCCAAGCTGAGAGCCTCAGGCTACACGACGATAGAAGCGGTCGCGGTTACTCCGCCACGCGAGATAATGGAGAAAACGAACCTAGGCTTCAACACGATACTGAAGATTCAGGAAGCTGCCAGACAAATGGTCGCAACCGACTTCAAGACGGCTCACGAATATTACGAAAAAAGGCAGGCAATGAAGAAGTGCACCACGGGCAGCAGAAAACTCGACGAGATTCTGGGCGGAGGAATAGAAACCCAAGCCCTAACAGAACTGATAGGAGAGTTCGGCTCGGGAAAAACCCAGATTTGCCTGATGCTTTCCGTTACTTCGCAGCTTCCGAATGAGCAGGGAGGCTTCGGAGGAAACGTCGCCTTCATTGACACTGAAGGAACCTTTATGCCTGAACGGGTCTACCAGATCGCCACAGCGAACGGGCATGATCCGCAGAAGGTGGCAGACAAAATACTCGTCGCAAGGGCCTACAACAGCAGCCACCAGTGCCTTTTGATCGACAGGCTGTTCACGCTTTGCCCAGAAAACAACATCAAACTCGTGATCGTGGACAGCATGATCAGCCACTTCAGGGGAGAATACATTGGACGCGAAACCCTCGCGGAACGCCAACAGAAACTGAACCAGTACCTTCACAAGCTCATTAGGCTGTCCGAAGCCTACAACGTAGCTGTCGTCATCACCAACCAGGTTCAAGCCAATCCAACAGCGTTCTTCGGAGACCCAAACAGGCCAGCTGGAGGAAACGTCATGGCTCACGCCTGCACCCACAGGGTCTACCTGCGCAAGGGAAGCAAAGGCACACGAATCGCCAGAGTGATCGACAGCCCATGCCTTCCTGAGGTTCCAGCCCGCTTCCTAGTTTCCGAAAAAGGCTTAGAGGACACGCAGGAAGAAGCAGACGACAACTCGGACCAAGACGCCGACGCCGACTAGTCCGCCTTCACGATCTTATAACCCGACGCCTTCCTGAGCCTGTTCATGACCGCGAGACCCAAACCCACCAGCGGCACGCCTTCGGCAACAATAACGTCCACTTTTTCCTCGTCGAATTCTCTGAGAAGACCAAAAAGGTTCTTGGCTGCAGACGCTGAGTCTGTCCTTTTTCCCAGCGACTTAATTGCGTCTGCTTCGTAGCTAGGCGCTGTTTCATCAGTTGCCAAAATGCCTACTTTTCTTCCAGCCTTTTTTTGTGAATCCGCAGTTTGCTGAACCTTCTTTATCATGGCTTCAAGCGTTCCCTCAACAAGAATTAGCTTAGCTTTCGGCGCGTAATGCCTGTGTTTCATGCCTGGAGACGGCGCTTTAGCTAATCGAGTCCGTTTTCTCGCTAAGATAGACGGATGCAGCTCAACCTCTCCCAACGCTTCCAACAGTTCCTCGTACGGCGTTCCTCCCGGTCTCAGCATCTGTGGAGGATCAACGGTCACGTCGAGTACGGTCGATTCGACGCCTATGTTTGCGGGTCCGCCGTCCAGAATCATTTCTATCCTCCCGTCCAAGTCCTGCTTCACGTGTTCCGCCGTGGTTGGGCTTGGCCGTCCCGAAAGGTTGGCGCTTGGAGCCGCTATGGGCACGCCTGACTCTCTGATTAAGGCTAAGGCTACTTTGTGGCTAGGCATTCTCACCGCAACCGTGTCCAAGCCTCCCGTTGTGGCGTCAGGCACCTTCTCCAAAGCCTTAAGCACCAAAGTCAACGGTCCAGGCCAGAACAGGTCCATCAGTTTCTCAGCGTTCGCAGGAACCTCCTTGGCTAGTTGATGGATGCCCTGTTTGCTGGCTACGTGAACTATGATGGGGTTGTCCAGCGGTCTTTTCTTTGCCGCGTAGATTCGCCTAACAGCTTCCGCGTTCAATGCGTCCGCTCCGAGACCGTAGACCGTTTCCGTTGGGAAAGCGACCAGCCCCCCCTTCTTGATCGTTTGGGCTGCCGAACGGATTTTCGCGGTTTCGGGTTTTTCGCAGTTCACTTTCAGGATGATTGTGTGCAAAGTTAATCAGTCTTCCAGAGGTTGAAGAGGCGGATTTACGTTTTTTTGGAGACGTTTCTTTATGTTTCAGTAAACCTTTATCCTCGTGTTGTGGCTTAAAAGCTGTGTGTTGGAGGTTTTTTTGTGCTTGTTCGTGACGGCCACAATTCGGAGAAGGAGTTCAATTTTGCACTGAAATACGAAAGCTTGTCGGCCATACTTTTGGACCGCGACTTGGCAGCTTTAGGAGATGCTTACGTCAATTTCCTCTATTCTCTGGCTCTTTCAAATAGGCGCCGTAAGCCTATTGGCAGAAAAGTTGAGAGTTCGCTTCTCGCGGTTTCCGTTAGAAAGGCGGGGTTAAGGGTGATGCTGCCTTCGGGGATTGACAGGCATAAGCAGGCGGACGCTGCGGAAGCGTTGATCGTTTATTCGTGGCTGAAGGGCGTGGTTTCGCTTGAGGAAGCCACCTGCATATTGGAGAAAGAGGAAAACATGGAAGAGGCTTTCAGCGTCTTATTGCGGACGGTCGTTGAGAAACTGAGAATGGAGAAAGTTTAATACCACAATAAACGATTTTTAGGATGCATTAAACGTAGTCATCTTTTGAGAGGGTTGGTGGATGAGCGAGATTTTGACCCCCGTCGTGTATCAGCTGGGAATCGGCGGGTTTTTGGGTTTCTTCGTCGGGTACGCCATAAAGAAGATGACGAAGGTTTTGGCTGTCCTCATCGGCATAGGCGCCCTCATCCTCATCTATTTGGGGTACGAGGGCATCATCAGCATAAACTACGACAAGCTCGCTGAGGCGATTGAGCGCCTGATGGGAACAGCAAGCCAAGCCTCAACTGTTTTGACGCCGATAATCGCGAATCTGCCTTTCGCGGGAAGCTTCCTCGCTGGCTTAGCTGTCGGCATAAAACTCGGGTAAAAACCTGTTTCTCTGTTTCTTGAATGTCCCGAAAAAGGATGTTTAAAGGTTCAAATTTTTTATTTTGCTTTTTCCTTAAGTGCGACAGCAAAGGCTTCGTTGAGTTCTTTGCCTCTTTGAAGGATTTTTTCGCACGCTTCCTTCAGGGCTTCTTCTGGCTTTTTTCCTTTGCCTGTCCGAACCGTGACTATCGTGTGAGAAATCAGCGGATGTACCATGTTGTAGCCTGCGAACTCGACCTTTTCGTCTTCCAGAAGGACTGACTCAAGCAGGTTGCAGAAGGTGTGCCCTTCGCCTTCGACCTGAACCTTGATTTCGCGGTCGGATTTTTCGAGAAGTTTTAACTGCATCAGTGTTTCCTCTTCTACAGTGTTCCTTTACCGTAATCCAAAGCGATTTTCCGTCTTTCGACGTAGTCGCACTCTTCGCATTTTAGTTCGTTGCGACTTAACGAGAGGACGCCTCCGCAACGCGAGCAGTAGGCTAAGATTACGCCGAGGGTGTCGCCCTTTGTTGAAAGGTGGAACGTCTGGTTTTTGTCGCTGATAACCTTCGCTCGGACAAGGTCTCCAGGCCTGAAAGCGTCAAAAATGTTTTCGGTGTACTTGAAACTCACGTCAGAGACGTGAATGACTCCAGAAAAATGGCTAGATATGACCTTGTTTCCGACCATGTTGATGCGGATGTTAGCCATTGAGGTTTGAACGCTTGTGGCGTCGCCGACGATTGTGGCTCCAACCGGGGGGACGTTAAAGTTTTTAGGCGTAGCGTGGACTGAAACCTTTTTGTTGACGTGGTCCATCTGGACGTACCCGACGTTTTTTGAGTGGATGACGCCTTCCTCAACGTACGTGCCTGCGTCCGCGTTGAACTCTTCGATCACGCCGAGCTTCTGTCCCGGGACGACGAACTGTCCGCTTTGTCTGTTTTCGCTCATAACTGTTTCAACTTTTGAATGTGCCTTTTGGGGTTGACCCTAAAGAAACCATTGGAAGCTCACATATTAGCTTTGCTGTAGAAGGCAGTCTGCGTAAACCGTTTTTCTCAGCTGGTTTTTAGGATTCTGTACAGGTCCACCATAACTGGGTACCTTCGTTTCGTGTGGAAGCTGTAGGTGCGTTGGATGACGATTTCCATTTCTCGAATCTGGTCGATTTTTCCTCCGATTCGGGGCATTTTTTGTTTAAGGAAACTGCGGACTGAGTCGCTTTTTTTGTGCAGAGAATAGACAACGTCCACGATTTCGAGGGCTTTTATCAAGAATTGGACGTCTGCTCCCTTTTTTCTGGTGCCGAAAGGCGGGTTCATTAATGCCGTGTCGAAGTGTCCCCTTACGCATTGTATGTCGCCCACGATTAGATCGACGTCTGCACCCGCTTTCAAGGCGTTGCTTTTGGCTGCTTTCACCGCTTCCTTGTCGATGTCGACGCCGACAACCCGTTTGGCTCCCGTCAACGCCGCTGAGATGGCTAGGACGCCCGAGCCGCAGCCCAAGTCCACGACCGTTTTTCCGTTGATGTCATCGTTTACCCACGAGGCGACGTGCACCATTTCAGCTGCAGCTTCAGGGTCAAGGGTGTATCCTTCCCACTTGAGCTTCGGCTTCGGGCTGGGAGCAAGCTGGGACAGCAGCATCGAAAGGTGCTTCTTTTTCATCATGGCTGTTTCAATCCAGCGATTAGCCTTTATGGCTGTCGGTTCACAATAGACCCTTTTTGAGCAGGTCTCCCCATTCCGTCTTTCCAAGAGCCACGCAAGCCTCGGCGACGGTGAGCACGGGTTTCCTGAAGCCTGAAGGCTCGTCTAGGGCGATTCTTGGGCAGGCTGTGTTTACGAACGCGTCTAGGTTTGGGAACTGCATGAGGTTGGCTGCCGTTACCTCGCGTAAAGAGAGTAAGACTGCTTTTTTGCCGTTTTTTTCGAGTTCTATCTTGATGTTTGTGGCTGCTTGAATGTTGGTTTGGCCAGGTTTCAGCCCGACTATTACGCCGAAGTTACAGGCGTTTTGGGCTTCGACGATGCTTGTCCACCGTTTCATGATTGTTTTTTGTGCATATTCGTCTATGGCGTAGGCTCTGTTTTCGTAGGGGTCAGCGATAACCGTCGGCTTCATCGTGGCGAGGTACAGTCCAAGCGGGTGGAAGCGTCCTCCCCCCACGTAGAGGAAGGCTTCAACCATGTCGTTGACTGCTTTTGCATTAGCGTAGTCGCAGCCCAGTATTTGGCCTGGCGATTTTCCGTGCCCCGTGTTTCCGACATAAGCCGTTTTTTGGGCTTTCTCAAGTATTCTCTTTGCCTGTTCAAGCTTGTCTGCGTGCTGGATTGTCGTGGCGAGTCCGATTTTTGTCCATTGTCTGAGGAGCGGAACTGCCTTTTTGACTGCTGGTTCAACGTTGAGATTGGCTTTCGCCTCGATATAAATTATTGGCACTGACACTTTTTTTGGCTTAACCATTTCCGAGTGTCCATAGTGGACGATGAGGTCTGCTCCGAGAGTTTCAGCCTCGCACCGCGGGAGGTCGCAGGCTCCGTAGCATGGGTCTCCAGAAACGATTGCTTGGGCTCCAGCCTTCTCTATGGTCTCAGCTAATCTTTGGGTTTGAGGTTTCAACCCTTCAGGCAGCTGAAGCAGAACTTTTTTGGCGCCCCGCCTCTTAATTTCTTTGATGAGCTTGGATTCTTCTAGGTCAAAGAGGTCGGTCAACGTTTTTTCCCGCTGCTGAATTGTTTCTGGTTCTCGTTTTAAGCTTGAATTGGGTTTCACTTAAGGGTTGTCTAGTAGGTCTGATTTGTTCAACATCCAGAATTGCTGTTTGAACAACAAATTACGAGAGACCCGTCTGTTTTGTGTAACATCCGTTTTCAAATTTTGTCTAACAAATGGTGCTGTCTTAGACCTGTGCTGTTTTGTTTGACAATAGAATTTTCCGTTTGAATGACAATAGCCATTGTCCGCGAAGACCTGTTTGATTTGGGGCGCAAGTCTCTGCAATTTTGGGGCGCAAAAGCGCGTTCATGTCTGGTCTGATTTGTGTAACATCAGATTTTCATTTTTGTGTGACAAACTGCGGGCTGTGAAGAATGCGTTATTTGTGGCATGATTGCGTGTATTTTCCGTGGCGTTTCACTATATGGTAGGCGTAGTTGAGGTTTTCTGATGGAGTGTTGGGTGCTACGTTGTTTCCTTCTCCGAAGATGAATTTTCTGCCCTTGGTCACGTTGGACCCTATTATTCTGAGGGTTTCTTTTTCGATTTTTTGTTTGGGTCCTTCGTAGAGGGTCGCTATGTGCAGGTTGCCTCTTATGGTTACGTCTTCGCCGAGGATTTCTCTGGCTCTCTCCAGGTTCAGGGGGAAGCCTGTGTCCAAGGACGCTATGTGGAGCTCGTCTCTCAGGGTTTCGAGGTGCTGTTCCACGGCTCCGCACAGGTGTATTCCGGGTCTTCCGTCGCAGAAGGTCTCCGCGATTCTTTTGTGCAGAGGTAGCACGAACCTTTTGTAGGTTTGGGGCGAAAGGAACTGTATGCCGTCGTCGGCGAAGCCGAAGTTTTTATAGGGAAAGCTGATTCCCAAAAACTTGTGCCAAGCCTTCATCCTTTCCGTCAGGGCGTCCGCCACGAACCACAGAAAATTCTCCGCGAATTCGGGGTCCCTGTAAAGCATTTTGACGATTTCTCCACCAGTCGTGGTGACAGCTATCGTGAAGGGTCCGTCTGTTCCCGAAGGAGTTTCTATGTTCCCGAGAGGAGCATCTTTGAAGGTGAAGCCTTCGTTCCGCTTGCCCAAATAGTAATCGTAGTGGTCTTTTACTCTCGCCATGAACCCCGCGAACGGGTCGGGTACTCCTTTGTCCATGAATTTTTTCATGTCTTCTTTGGTCTTGAGGAAAGGCTTGACGTCTGGAACCTGTTTTTCGATGAAGTTGAGGGGTGCCCCAAGCCAAGATGCCTCGTAGACGTTTTGGAGGCTGACGCTTATGTCCCACTTCTTGGGAAGCCCCATTTCCCAGTCGCACCACACGTTGTGCCTTCTCCAGTATTCAAATTCGAGTTCAACCTTCAGCGAGACTTCGGGCTTGTCGAAAACGTCCACGAATCTGTAACCCCAAACGTTCAGGGAAGGATTAAGGATGACCATCTTGTTGTTTACGGACCACTGAACGGGGATTCTTTCGGGCTTTCCGTCCTCAAAGTTCTTCCAGAGCCTCCTAACTTCCTCGTTGTGTTCGTCGAATTCCGAGGCTACTCCGCCACGAGAAACCTTTGTCCCATTTTTACTCATGAAACGAAACTCCGAACGGTTAATCTTCTTTAACGGGTCTTAGCGTAAAAAATCAACATAAAGACTGTATAAAGATTGTTGCATAAAAACAGAATTTTTTAAAAAAACTTTAGACTTTGTGGTTGCCTTATGTACGAAAAGGAAAGAAACAATCAATGGCTCAGGGACGTTTGCTGAGCTTTTTTTCAAAAAGGGTTATTTGATTTCGATGAGTTCCATGGCTTCGTTGAAGTAGTTTAGGACGTTCAAGCCCTTCTCTGTGATCTTGTAGGTTACGTGCGTTCCCTGGTTTTCCGTCGCGATCAGCTGCTGCTCAATCATTGCGTCCAGAACCTGCATGAGGGGCTTCCAGGAAAGGTTTGTCCTGTACATGATGCGGGTCGGCTTGTGGACTCCTTTCCTTATCGCCTGTAAGACGTCGAGGTAAATCTCAATCCGTGACCGTTTAGAGCTCACCCTAAACACCAATCCGATAACAGAAACTAAAATACATAAAAGACAATGTGCGTATCTCAGCCACACACAATGAATTCAAAAAATGCCTAGAGTGTACCTAAAAGAAGAAAAAATCGCATAACAAATAATCCAATAAAGTTTTTGCTCATTTTCTTACATAGTTATTATTAAGGAACACCCTTTAGTTAATTATTGGAGATTAATATGGTGGAAAAAATGGTCTCTAGGATATTACAAGGCGATTGTATTGAGCTATTAGAAAAAATTGAAGTCCCAGTCCATCTCACGTTTCTAGATCCACCATATAACCAAGGAAAGGATTATAGATTTTTCGACGATGATCAGCCTCCTGAAGAATATTGGAAATGGCTAAAAGAGGTATCCCGAAAAATTTATAACACGACAGCTGAAGGTGGCTGCATTTACTTCATGCAGAGAGAAAAGAATACCGAAGAAGTGCTGAAAGTACTTAGAGAGACGCAATGGACCTTCCAGAATTTAATTATCTGGAAAAAGATGACCTCAGCTATTCCCTCAACAATTCGGTATTCAAAACAATATCAGATTATTGCTTTCGCCTCAAAAGGAATGAGACCAAAAGTCTTTCATCGACTGCGTATTGATTATCCGCCCCGACCTAATCACAAATATGGCAGAGAAAATGGCATTTTTGTTCCAGATGTCTGGGATGATATTAGAGAATTAACATCTGGCTATTATGCAGGCGATGAAGCATTAAGGGATGACGAAGGTAATCGGGTTCATAAACAACAAACACCAATAGAGCTGCTTTTGAGAATAATTCTTTCATCAACAGATTCCAGTACCATGGTGTTAGACCCTATGGCTGGAACGGGACCTGCCATGGTTGTGGCAAAGCAACTAGACAGAAATTATGTTGGGATCGAAATAGACCCCCAATATGTCAAAATAATTAATGATAGACTTGAGTCAATCCGACCTTCGGATGATGTCATGCAATATTGGGACTATTATCGTTTTACGCCAAATATAGAAAAAATCTGGACAATAAAACCGCAGAGGAGTCTTTTGGAAGAATGGCAGACTCACTGACTTTCCGCTCAGACAAGGAATTAATATATAAGACCTTAAATGAAGCAGAAAAATTCATAAAAATTGTTGTGTTCCAGCTGGCCTCAAAAAGTATTGTGGATTTATTGATAAAGAAATCTGATGAAGGATTAGACATAGAGGTAATCACTCTTCCTGAAGATAGTTATGCAAAAGTTGAAGACAGGGATAAAATACGCACGCTTTATGATTCTATGATAAGTAAGGGAATCGAGCTAAATCTTTGCGATTGGGAAGTCGGTGACCCATCTTTAACCGATACTTCTCTAAGTGGCGAAATGGCTGAAGGAGGTGGAAGCAAGTGGTATTCGCTTCATGGAAAATTTATTATTACAGATAAATGTTCACTTATATCCTCATCAAATTTATCTGATGACAACCTGTGGGAAGTCTATTTATTTCCCGACAAATCTTTTAACAAAAATTTTCAAGACAAATATAATGAACTGAAATCGTTATTCTTAAACAAAACAACTATTGCAGGAATGACTGGTAGATTATATAATGAAATCACGCCAGAGATGCAGAAAAATGTTAGTCAGCTCTGGAATAGAACGCATCGAAAAAACATTTCGCAATATCCTCCTCATCTATCTCCAGCATCAAAGATAAAAGATGGTCTACATATCTCGCCTTTCGATGGGCGAGCAAGGGATTTTCTTTACTCCTTAATAGATGAATCTCAAGATTTTCTTTACTTGACAAGCGAGAGAGTATATGACGAGGATTTAGTCAACTATCTCAAAAGGAAAGCTCTGACAACTGATGTAGATATCCGAATTATCGCAGGTCATCCAAGAAATGTTAGGCAGAACCCTTCAAAAGCAGAATCATTCGTAATGGAACTATTATCTTCCGGCGCAAAATTTTTAGTACTGGAAAATGTGCACGCCAAGTTTTGGCTCTCTGAAAAATTTTTGATGGTTGGCTCACCGAACCTCACAAAAATGAATCTTGGCTTTAAAAAGACGAACAACTATTGGAGAAGCAACACAGAAACTCTTTTCTTTACCAATAATTCGGTCTTGTTGGCTCAAGCCAAAAAAGAATTTGAAACACTTATGAGACAATCGGAGCTGGGTGTTTCTGCCCTTTCTAGTGGCTCGAAAAAACTTACACAATCTAAAGGCATGTTCGACGCATTTAAAGCTAAAAGCAAAGAAGCTGCAAGACTAGCTTTAGCTAGAGTAGAGACTCAGTTCGGAATTAAGGCAAGATCAGACCTTGTTTTAATAGTGAAAGAATCAATTCGATTAGCGAAAGTTCTGCGTGATTCGTATGTGAACGATGTTCATGTGATTATGGCATTAATTCTATTCTTTTTACAGGAAAGAAAACATACTATTAACGAATTAAAAGAGCGAATGACTCTCATCGCAGAACCAAGCAAAGTTTCTGATGCTGTAGACCATTTGGTAAGACTGGAATATTGTATTAAGCATGACAATACCCTGATGCTCAATATAGAGAAACTCGGCTAGAATTGTATGAGTATATGAGACATCTTTTTCTAATCCTATGAAAGAAAAAGTTAAAAGAACAATTTGGTATGTGCCAAAAATAACTTATTTCAAAAAAAGAATAATAATATGAAAATATAGTCAAATAGCGGAGTTGTTTGTGAAATGGAGTTTTTTGATGTCGTTCGGACTCGCCGTAGTGTGCGTTCGTTCAGGGCTGAGCCTGTTCCCGACGAAGTGTTAAATAAAGTGTTAGAAGCCGTCCGCATCGCACCGAGCGGAAGCAACCGTCAGCCATGGCGGTTCATCGTCGTCAAAGACGAAGCCGTCAAACAAAAGCTGATCCCAGCTTGCGGGAACCAGAAGTGGCTGGCTGAGGCTCCCGTCATCGTCGCGGCTTGCGGGCAAATCTTCGACTACAACCGAGGCGGCTACATGAAAGACAACAGCTTTCTCGTGGACGTGAGCATCGGCATGACGCACCTGATTCTCGCCGCCCGAAACGAGGGGCTGGGCACCTGCTGGATAGGGTTCTTCGACAACGCTGAAGTTAAAAAGGTGCTTGGAGTCCCCGAAGGCTGGAACGTCGTCGGACTCGCACCTCTAGGCTACCCAAAGGCTGGAGAAAAAGCCTTCACTGAACCTGGACCCAGAAAACAGCTCAGCGAAATCGTTTCAACAGACAAGTTCTAGCAAAAGACAATTAGGAAGGAAGAAACATCCGTCCTGAACTTTTCCGCCGCATGCTTGACAAAAACAACGTCGTAGCCGTGGTCGGAGCCAGCCGAAACCCCGAAAAATACGGGCACCGAGTCTACAAAGACCTCAAACAGGCAGGCTACAAAGTTTACCCCGTCAACCCGAACGCTGACGAGGTCCTCGGAGACAAATGCTACCCGAACCTAACGTCGCTGCCAGAGAAACCCGATGTCGTCAACCTCGTCGTCCCGCCGCCCGTCACCGAACAAACAGTCAAGGAATGCGTGCAGCTCGGCGTAACCATGGTGTGGATGCAGCCCGGCAGCGAATCGGAAGAATCCATAAAATACTGCACACAAAACGGCGTCCAAGTGGTCCACGGCGAATGCATCATGGTCCAGAGGAGACGGCTGCAGCAGCCTCCGTGAAGGAAGGTGAACACTGGTGCAGAGGCTGAAACCCAAGGAAACGACGATTGTTGAGCTTAAAACCAAAGTGGACAACCTCGAACCGTACAGAAAGAAGCTTGAATCCTTGAAAGCGGAGCACGTTGGAACCTTCCGCCAAATCGACACTTACTACGAGGTTCCGCAGGGAAGGCTGAAGCTCAGAGAAACCGACCGCGAAAACGGGGCGCAACTCGTCTACTACGAAAGACCCGACGTCGAAGGACCCAAACAAAGCAGAGTCTTCGTAACTGAGCTCCCGAAGCCGCCGCAGTTCACGAAGCAGTTCCTAGGCAAGGTTCTCCGCACAAAAGCCGTCGTCGACAAGCAACGGGCAATCTATCGCGTCGAAGGAACGCAGGTGCACCTCGACAAGGTAAAAACCCTCGGAACCTACGTTGAGTTCGAAAGACCAACCGAAAACACGCCTGAAGCCACACGGAAAGCCCACAAAACACTCGAAAAGCTCATGCAAACACTGGGCATAGAACCTGAGACCCTGCAGAAGGGCAGCTACAGCGACCTCATCACGCAGCGTAAGAAATAAAACAAAATCCAAGAACAAAAAAGATAAAAAAAGGGATATACTGAAGCTACTTTTTCAGCAGCTTAAGGGTTTCTCGGCAGAAGTCAGGCAGGTCAGGCGGAACCCTCGACGTCACAAGGTTCCCGTCCACAACTACGGAACGGTCTTCCCAAGCAGCGCCCGCGTTCCTCAAATCCGTCGCCACCGCAACGTAGCTCGTGACCCTCCTTCCCCGCACAACGTCAGCCTCGACAAGCATCTGCGGACCGTGACAGATCGCAGCTATGACCTTGCCCTTTTCGTAGGCGGCTTTAACCAAGTTGACCAAAGGTTTCTTTGTTCTCATCCTGTCCGGCGCCCTTCCTCCGGGGACAACGACCGCGTCGTACTCGTCGATTTTCACGTCTTCCGCTGCCAAGTCCGCCACCAAATGGTAACCGTTGTCGCCAACGTACGTTTCCTTGGCTTTCGGTCCGACAAGGTCAACCTTGAAGCCTGCTTCCTGAAGCCGATAGTACGGAACAAAGAGCTCCGCTTCCTGGAAGCCATTGTCTATCAGAACCAGCGCCTTCCGCATCAACATCACCAAAAACAATAAAGGCGCGGCGACAGTTAAGCGTTCCGAACACTGCAGACAAACAACGGAAACGAGACTCAAAAACTCTTTAATTTAGGAATCCCATAATCCTTTTCTGTAAGACCTTGTTGAGGCAATAGGCGATGTACGATGTCATAATTATCGGTTCTGGACCTGCAGGCTTAACCGCAGCCGTCTACACGAGCAGGGCGGGGCTGAAAACCCTAGTCGCAGCTGGAGCCGCGTGGGGTGGGCAGCTCATGCTTACAGCCGAGGTGGAAAACTTTCCGGGCTTCAAAGACGGAATCCTCGGACCCGAACTCATGGACAACATGATCAAGCAGGCTGAAAGGTTCGGCGCAGAAATCGTTTTCGAAGACGCCTCGGAAGTGGATTTTTCCAAAAAACCCTTCAAGGTGAAAGCTGGAGACGCTGTTTACGAGGGACAATCCGTAATCATTGCGACCGGAGCTTCGCCGAAGTGGCTGGGGCTTGAAAGCGAACAACGGCTAAGGGGCAGAGGAGTCTCGGTCTGCGCGACCTGCGACGCAGCTTTCTTCAGGGGCAAGGTCGCCGTGGTCGTGGGAGGCGGAGACACTGCGCTTCAGGAAGCCTTGGAGCTCGCTAGGTTCGTGAGCCAAGTAAAAATTGTCCACAGAAGAAGTCAGCTGCGGGCTTCAAGCATTCTTCAGGAAAGAGCCGCCAAAAACCCGAAGATTGAGTTCGTCTGGAACAGCACGGTTCAGGAGGTTCTCGGCGAAACTAAGGTTGAAGGCGTCAGGCTCAAAAGGACGGACACGGGCGAAGAAACTACGGTGAAATGCGACGCGGTTTTCGTAGCCGTCGGGCATGAGCCTAACACCAAGGTTTTCAGGGGGCAGGTTGAACTTGACGAAAAAGGATACGTCGCCGCAAAAGACGAGACCAGAACAAGCGTCGAAGGAGTCTTCGTGGCAGGCGACGTTCACGACTACCACTACAAGCAGGCAATAACCGCCGCAGGCGCAGGATGCAAAGCCGCCCTAGACGCACAAAAATACCTTGAAGACACCCCGTGAAAAAAGGTTTCACACAAGATGCCCAAAAAAGGCTGCGAACCACTGGCTAATCATTTTACTCGGGGCGGAACCATCGGCACTCGTTTAAATCCTATGGTTGGGTCAACAGGCTTAATTTCATTATTGGCAGGTTCGTCTTTTGCTAGTTTCATGTTGATGAATAGGTAGACGACCATGCCGATTGAGAAAAGCACCCAGCCGCCAAACGTGTGAAAAACCTCTAACGCGGTCTGCGACCCGTACATCCAGCCTATGTAGCAGATTCCAAATATCCTCAGAACGTTCATTGACATCATGAGAGGAACACCGAGACCCATAAGTACGGCTTTCCTCGAAAAAGAGCCCTTCAATACTAACGCCAAAAAAATGGCGAAAGCCAAGAAGCTCATTAACGAGAAGACGCCCATGCATGGCGCATCAATCGTGAAAGACATTTTTTCTCCGCCCCTCGAAACCAACGTTATGACGGATAGTGGAGATTCCGTGAACTCTGGGTTAAGCCCAAGTCCGCTTAAAACCGTGGATACGGTATTGCCTGTAAAAGCTGAAAAAAATGAACCATAATCATACAAGAAAGTGAATGGAATCGGGTACATAAAAAACAGGTACAGAACAGGCTTAGCTATGAGTCCTAAAATTTTGGTGCCAAAAAGAAACGTTGAGCACCCCAGAAGGTAAAAGATGAAGGCTGAAAGCTTCAGCACAACGTACATCTGGGTGTAGAAAACGTAGACTGAGATTACCATTAATGCAGCTCCCAAGATTGCCCCGTTACTTCCCTCCTCGGGTTCGCGTGTAAAGCGTCCTCGGTTGTCGTAAAGGATCAGAACTGCAGCCACGGGAATCATGATTATGTAGTTAGCGGACGAGTTCTGCAAAGCTTGTTTCAACAGCCAGCTCAGAAAAGGAAAGAAGATTACACAAGCACTGGCGACGATTAGAAAGGCAGAGAAGAGCTCTTTTTTCTTTACAGATGGCAACCTCAACAGTTTCACCTCAAACCGACTCGACCATGTGTTCCAGCATTGAAATCATGGTTTCCTTGGCAAAGAGCAGGCAATCCTCAATGTTTTCATCAATTTGACAATTCGGCAAATACTTTTCGACCTGAACTAGGTATGCCTTGTCAGAAGCAAGATGACCCGTGGAGACAAAGACGTACCAATGGGCAACGATCCACCCTTCGTTTGGGTGAACGGTGCTGTTAAGCGTCCAGATGTTTGCATTGAAGCTGAACTCAACTTTGTCGTTGCCTATGTACCTCGTAATCCTTAGATTCGTCAAGCCTTTATGAATGATGGTAAATCCCTGCATCGAATAACAGTATTCGAGCGAATGAAGAGTGTCCAGAACAGAAACATCAACCGGCGCGATGGCAACGTACACTAGACCGTCAAACCGAGTGTTCGACCTGTATTCATTAATGACCAGAGAGTCTAGGCCATAGAGTTCCCTGATTCCTTCCCAACTGTACGATATGTCTTTTGAGCGCCAGCCAAACACCGATGGCATCATGTCGCTGACGTATCCGAACCTGTCGCCGCAGACGCCGAAAGTGCCAATTTGGGTCTTCAGGTTTGAAGGACTACGGGAAATGTCGGTCCAGACGGTTGCGTCAAAAGACATGGGCGCAATCAAGGCCTCAACGTTAACCGCGAATAACACGACCGTCAAAGAAACAACGAACAGCATCTTCAGAAACGGTCGATAATCATGCGCCAACCAACTTCACCTTTTGCGGTCCATTGAAAGACGCGTTTCTGCGATCTTCACGTTTCTGTCTGTGTCCTTTAAGGAGGAAATAAGCAACGAAAGCCGTGGCAATCAACGGCAGAGAACCAATCGGGATTTCAGGAATGGGCAAAGGAGGCGTAGGCTCCCAGTTGTCCGGGTTGCACCACAGCAGCTCATCGGGGTGGTAGTTGTAGGCTTGGCCCGAATAGCTAGGTCGGTCATAGATCGCGAAGGCCATCATGACAACGTCGCCGGGCTGCAGACCAAGGAGTGAAATGGGAACCATCAACTCGTAGGATCGGTACCCGTTTGTTGAGCCTGCAACGAATGCGCAGCCAGTCGGCAAGGGCTGGGCTGGACCCCAACTGCCATGGCTTGTGCCAAGTTTTGCGTACGGGTTGTAGCCATATTGCGAGTATGATCTTGTTTGTATGCCGAATATTATGTCCTCTTCTCCGACGCCATAGGGGTAGATGTCCATTCCGATGGTGGCTTCATCATACGGTTTGAAGCTGACGGCTTCATCTGTACCGTTGACGATAGCAGCATCCGAGCTGTCGACGGCGACGGTATCGTTCAGTGCAACTTCATCCGCGCTCTCGACCATCAGTGTGATGGTTTGGTCAGTGGTCTTTACGGCTATGTAGAGGTAATTTGAGTCCACGTACCAGTAGGCTGTGAAATATAGGTTGCCAGTATAATGGCCAGTTGTCTCGAAAGTGTTGTCGGTGAACCATGTTATCCACTCAGATTCCGATACTGTCCCATCAATCTGAAGGGCGTACAGGTAATAGATTGGAGAACTAGTAAAAACCAGCCCCATAATTACTAGAAGAAGGAGCGTCTTGGACGCATTCTTACTTCCTAAACGGTTAAGGTTCGTCTTCATTTTGTTTCAACCCATATTTTCGATATAGACTTTCGGTCTACGTTTCGATACTATTTGCGGGGCGTTCCCTATCTACATTACCAGAGGATGCTGAGCAGACTCCCGTATTATTCTTGCTAAACAATTGTTTACATTTGTATACGTGCGAAAAAATATACATAAATATGTTAAAATCCAAGAACCACAAGAAACAGCTAATTCCATGAATATCTGATCTGTAAGCCATGTTCCCCCTAATGTTTTTGTCCATCGGCATTTGCTCATTCAACTCGCTAGTGTTCAACATTGATTGTTTCAACTGCTCCGAACACAATCACAAAATCCCGAAAAACAGAATATAAGCCGTGTTAAGCAGAAAACGATAAGAAAGATTAGAAGAAAAACAGCATATGAAATTTCTTAACCATCAACTAATCTGAAGAATTTTCAGGAGTTTGATGCATTATTCTTTGAGTTTGACCCAGAGGTCGAAGACCCACTCGTTGGGCGGCTTGTTTTCCTGCCAGTTAACGTGTTCCTCGTAGCCGTCGACCCAACCGTGTTCCTCCTTCCTGAAACCCGCGTGCTCACGCTTGCTTTCCTCGAACCATTTCCAAAGCTTCTGCCAAGCTTCCCCAATCTTTTCCAAATTCTCGACTTGAAGAACCGCGTAAGACCCTCCAACAACTTCTTTCAAGTCAACGTCCCCTTCGGGCTTAACGTCCTGCGCGATTGTTAAAAAGAACTCGTAGCCGTGAGGCTCCACGTTGTCAGTCGGGTACGTGTTCCGCCCGAACAAGCGGGCTCCCTTTCTGACTGCTCCACTATGTTCAGCCCAACCCATAAGTTTCCTGTTCGCGTCCTCCTCAGGCGTTCCACTTAAGACGTGAATGTGAGCTGCACGCATCGACTTCAACTTTTCCAGTCTAACGGTCATCTCTTCCAAAGATACCGACCTCAGCTTAACCCGTTACAATCTTATCATAAAAAATTATTGTGTCGCGTCTGAGCTTATGCCGCGGTTGTGTAGGCGTTCGCGTTCCCAAACTGCGTAGTCCAACGGCGGGTTCACGATTTCCTCTTTGGGCTTCAGGTGAAGTTTCGCTGCTCCGTTCGGGCATCCTGTGACGCAGAGCCCGCAGCCTATGCACCGTTTTCGGTCCACAACCGCTACGCCGTCCTGTTCCGAGATGGCTTTCACTTGGCACCGTTTTACGCACAGTCCGCATCCCACGCATTCGTCAGAGTCAATTTCTGAATAGTAGTTGGCGTAGGCGACGGACTTCTCTATGCCCCAATCGTTGATGCCTCTGAGTATTCCGCAGCAGCAGCCGCAGCAGTTGCAGACGTACGAAAGACCTTTCATCACGTTGCTCACCGTGTGAACCAGCCCAATCTTCTCGAACTCGTCCAACAGAGCCAAAGCCTCCTCCTTCGAAACGTCTTCAGGCCTAGGCGGACGCTCATACGCCGAGAAACTGAGGCAAGTCCTAACTGGGAAACTGCACCTTCGACTTTTCAGGAGGTCCTGCTGCACGCGGCAGATGCAATCCCGAAGGCTGAATGTTTTTTGTGATTGAAGCAACGCCTTAACGTCGTCGTAGGGGAGAATCCACTCCGACTTAACCGCACCTTGCGAAGGAATAACGCGGTGCAGTGCAGGCTGAGGCTTCATGATTCCCTCCGCCCCGCCCTCAGCGAAGTATTCCTCGACCAAGTGAGCGAACTCGTGGTTCATTGTGTGCAGCTGCGCCTCGAAGAACCCGACGACGAAGGGCGCCAGCCTAAACCGAAGTGCACCATCAACTTCGTCGTACCAGACTAAACCGCGTTTAGCCATTTCTATCAACACGGCTTTCAGTTTCTCAGCTGTTGCGCTGACGCGTTTGGCTATGTCATCAGCAGATTCGTATTTGCCGCTAAGTTGACTCGCCAAATCAGCCTCCTCAGGCGAGAAGACCATTTCTAGAATTGCTAACTCAACGCCCGATTTTGTTCTCGGAAACCCGTTAGGAAGCTTATTCAGAGCATCAGCGAGCTTCCCGTAAACATCTTCTTTCATATTCGATGACCAACCTCTTTCGAAACACTGCAATAATTGGCTTGGAAAGCTTAAATCCGTTGCTGCGGAAGGAAGTATTATGCCAAGGTATTCAAGCACGCTGGACAAGGTGCCCAAGTACCCGTTTGCGCGGGTCAGCCAGCTCTCACGGGAGGTTCAGGAAAGAGACGGAGTAAGCGTGGTCAACGTCAGAATCGGGA
>CAZRIK010000011.1:0-30909 GCA_964600125.1 uncultured Candidatus Bathyarchaeia archaeon | reverse complement strand
GTTTGTCGTCTCCAAGTTCAGACCTCGGAATCAGGATGCCTTCATACGTGGACTCGCCTTTGGTTACGCGTATGAGGTCGCCTACCTCGGCTTTGGAGTCAAGAAGAGCATCCAGCGCCTTTCCTTTATAACCTAGAAGTTTTTCGCTCAAACTCCATTCTTCCGTAAAGGTTCAAACGTTGCGTTTCATGATATATTGGATGGGTTATTCTTATATGGATGTGTTTTTTTGGGGGAGGGCTTATGTGCAATTTGGGAAAAATGAATCAGCTAAACTGAGCTTAATTATTTTATTGTAGCCAATTATCTTCATTGCTGCCAAAATATGTTTTTGTCAGGATTGTTAGTTGTCATGTTTTTGAATTATAGGATTCTATCGACCCTTAGATGCGTCAAATATCCTACCATGCCGTAAATTGAGATAGAGATGATCTCGATTATGTCTCCGGACGACATCGGGGACTCTCCAAACATGAAAAATCCTAACAGAAGAAGAAAAGTTCCGTATGCCGCTAACGATTTTAGATTGTGGAAATTTTCGGTTGTCTTCCATTTTATGCGTATACCAGAGAACAGAAGCCAAATGAATAATGGAGCAAACCACAAAAGAGCATACTTCTTGTACCACACTAAACCTTCAGCTCCATTTTCGCTTTTTTTCTTCCTAAAAATGGAAGGCAAGTCTGGGAGAAAATTGCTATAAAAGAAGAAGACAAATCCCAAGATCATAGAGTCAAACGAATTCTGCCCAAGATAATATAGGTTCATGCTAACATAAAGTACGCTTGCAGGAAAAATTACCCAAAAAAACACTTTTGTCAAAAGATTAAAATGTTCTGAAGTTTCCTTTTTCATGTACCAGACCCGGAGTCGTGACCTGACCCTTCGGTTCGTGCTTCTAAAAAAGGCCAAGACCAAATCGTAAAGGGCATTACGTAATACAATAAGCATTCGATGGAGTATTTTGAACGATCTCTTAATTTTCGTTATTCCAGACATTTTGTTTCAATTTGGTTTTTTGTTCTTTATTTTTTTTGGGGGGGATTCACTCTTTTAATTCAGCAACCTTCGTCGCGCACGATTAGCATGACTAGCAGTCTTTTCTTGCCCCTCTTAAGAATCCACTGATCCTTCTAATTCCTGTTTTGGGTATACGATTTTCCTAGAAAAAACGGAAATTCTGGTAGTAACTGAAGATTACATAGGTTTTTAGGATATTATGTGTTTGTTTCTTAAACGACTTTGTAGACTGCGTCGCCTTCTCTGACCCTGTTTGCCACTTTGAGTCCTATGCTTTGTCCTGCTTGAGCTGAGGGCACGTTCTCGTGTTCTATCTGCATGGAGGACACTGTTTGTTCGAAGTCGGTTGTCGAGCCTTGAAACAGAATTTTGTCGCCAGTCGTCAGTGTTCCGCTTAATTCGATTACTGCGACTCCGATGTTCGTGAAGAAATGGCTGACCTTGCCAATTTTCTTTAACTGCCTTTCAGACATGTCATCCACCCTACATTTCTGATTATCTTGAATTGTGCTTAAATGATTTACCGTTCCCAAACTTTGTCACATCAGTTACGTTTGTTTACTGTTAAGTGATTTTGCTGTTGAGCCAATATCGATAACCTTAAAGCCAAATATAATAAAATCTAATGGATGCAAGTGAACATTTATGTCCGCAGAAAAGGATGTTCCCCCAAAAATGAATGAGGAATGCGCCAATGTACTGAAATCCGTAGTGGCGGCTCTTGGCAGTCCCCTTTCGTACCAGCAGACTCAGGCACGGGCACTATTGGATGTTCTGTACGAAAAGAAATGCAAAGAAGCTTTAGGCTGGATACACGAAAAATACGGCAGTCACCCAGCAGCTCATGTGCAAAAAATCGCTCAACGGGCTCAAGAATTCTATAACCGCCTATAAAAAAGCAAGCAGTTTAGTTGGCGTCGGCTCCTGTTCTTCATCTTCTGTTATCATAGGAGCTGAACGAAAAAATCTCTATGAAAAAAACTAAAAAAAAGTTATGACTTGGAGTAGCTTTATGTTATGAAGGATGCTATTGCCTGAAGGTTTGTGTACCGTTCGACGAACTGGTTGCCTTTATCGGTCGTCTGTATCCTTCTTTCGGGATTGAAGTTTCTTGCGATTAGACCCTGTTGTTCCAGTTTTGTGAGGTACAGTTCAAGGATGGCGTGGTTCAAATTGGCTCTGTAGACAAGGTGAGTCTTTTTTACTCCTTTCCTCGCCAAACGAAGTATTTCGGCAGTTATTTCCACACGGTCTCTTCTCTCCATACCTAAAACCTCCCAAACTCCTTTTTTTAGTAACTTTTCAGTTTCCTTTTTTCTGATACGAGCTTTTTAATCAAGGAAGCAAACATTTCTTCGTTAAGTTCGAGTTCGTCTACCCTTTTAGCCATCTTAATCATCTTCATGTAATTTTTCGGTTGAGAAAGCAGTTCCCCAAAAACGTATATAAGGCTACTCTAACGGAAAAGGAAGGCTTTTCCCATTTTTGGACAAAAAAAGCTGGCTTTTCCCAGAAAAAGCAAACTATAATATGAACCACAAATCCATGTTTACAATCCATTGCGCACACGTTTTAAGGTAAAAGCGACGACTGAAGCACCGAAAACCAAAAACGGGTAATTTTAAACTTTCATCAGAACACTCATCATACTGTTATTCGTAAAGCTATGTCCTCTTTGTAATTTGGCGAGACAAGCGTCTTGTTCCCGCTGGGGTGGTTGAACTCTTCGGTTTTCTCCGTTCTCCCAGTTTTCGTGTTCACCCATTCCGCGCGGTAGCGACCTTTAGGGAGACTTATTTTTAATTCAACCTTGGTGCCACCGTTGATGTAGACCGCGTACTGTTTGCCTGCTTCGGCTAGGGCACGAGCCGTGATGTTGGCTTGGGCAGGAGTCCCCGACAACGGACTGCTGATCTGCCCGCCTTCGATGATGGAGTTGTCAGGCGCCATCTTGACGAAATCGAAGCTTTCGATGAAGCCCTTCAGAATTTTCAGTTGTCGACGCAGGCTTGGGCTGCCACCGCCGGGAGAACAGTGTTCAAGGAATGTTCCTTTTGGGTGCTTATACGTGAAGGAGTAATCAAGACTATTGTAAAGCGCTCCGCCTGCGACGATGAAATCCCAGCCTTCGGTGCGGTAAAACACGTCCTCTTTGCAGCGGAAGCCCGTCTCGTTTTCGCCTATGACTTTGTTCAAGCCGTAATTCATTTCGACCGAGTCAGGCGGGTGGCAGTAGTGGAAGTTGAAGATTGAGACTGCGGGGTGAGGATTCTGGATCTTCGCCCTTCCGTTGGCGACGTTCAAAGAAATCAGGTGTTTGGCTGCGAAATCCTTTTCCTCATTAACGATTATGTCGATGATATGGTGCTGCCACTCCATCGTCACTGCGCCAAAATAGGGCTCGTTGCAGACCTCGTAGTAGAGATTGCCGAAATCTTGGAGCTCCTTCACGATTTTTCGGGTGACAGCTTCCTGCACCGTGGTCAAGTCCTCATGTTTAAGGGTGTAGACATCCGAGCCTTCGCAGTCGCCTATGCCGTTGATGTTATTTGCTACGTTCATTGGGTTTGCCTTCCAAAGGTCCACGGTGTAAAAGGGGCAGAAAAGGTTCATTTCCACTACGATGCCCAGACGGCTTGCCTGAGTCATGAAGCTTTTCAGGCGTTCGAAATACGCATCGTCCCATTTGTATAAGTCGAACTTGTTTCCTCCATCGTAATAGCCCCACTCGTCACTTCGCGCCCAAGGGCAAACGTAGCGGTTAGGCAGCGGGGCAAGCGTGTTGTCCGTGATGCCAAACGAGTTTGGGACTTCGCGATAGACTCCAGAAAAGAGGCGCGTGTGGTTGAGGCTGTGGGTGTGAAGTTCATCAAGATAGGCAGCGTAGTTAAAATCGAGGTTTAGCACTGCGCCGTAATGTTCGCCCGAGGTGATTAGGACGGTGGGTTTTCCCCGAAACAGGAAATAATGGTGGTTTTCGGGGTGAAGCTGTAAAGGCTTGATGTTCTGTTTTTTCATTATTCCTCATCCCTATTCTGGTGTGATATGCTTCATTTTTCTCTTTTTTGGATTAAAGAATTACGCAGCGAATTCTTGGTTTAGTTGGGCTCGAAGGTTATTTTGTAGGGCATCCCTGGCTCAGCGGGGAAACTTAAGATTCCGTTTTTGAGCTGAAAACTCGTCGGCTCCGTTTTGCCATCTTCGTTAAGTTTTACGACTTTGACGCTTTGTACTTTTTTCCACTGTTTTGGGACGGGGTAGCTGAAGAGACCGCCATCTTTGCTGTATCCCAAGTAGACGTTGTCCCCTTTTGGTATGAAGCACGTGAAGTTTTTTGAGATTACCTCGCTGTTGACTTGCACGACGTATTTCTTTGCTTCATGATCGACCTCAATGTAGCTTCCGTCCTCATACGTAACTTTCTCAACAGTTCCTTCCTTGACGTAGGAGTCCATTTTCTTCCCGTAAAGCTTGTTCCAAGGCAGAACGACGAGGTAGAACCTGTCAGTAACACTACGCAGACTTCTGAAGGGTGCCCGCAAGGACCGAAAAGACGCGGCGCCGTAAAGCAGGCTCTTCATGATGCCCGATTTTCCTTCTCCGCCTATGCCGCCGAAGCTCACTTTGCCGTGGTATATGAACGGGATTAACGGTATTTCCTCCTCGTTCCGGTAGTACACGTTGTCGCGCACGCAAAGGTTCAGGAACCAGCTTACCTTCCCGACGAAGAGGCTGCTGAAGTCTTCCGTGGTAACGTCCACCCCATGCTTGTTGAACTCGTCTATTATCATGAACTTGCCCTCCAAGTTCTTCTGGGCAGCAGCTGGGCTTTCAGGGTTAAAATCGTACCTTCTCCCTCCCTTGAAGCTCCCAGACAGCACGTCGATGTGGTACGAAATTTTGATTGGGTACCTCCTCAGCGTGTCCCGCACTCTCTCGAGTCCGCTTTTAACGGCATATTTGTAGTTGCTGATGAGGTAGCATTGGCCTGAGTTCCAGACGCCCGCTGCCATAAGATTCCCCTGCGTGTCTCTGGAAACGGTTTCGGGGTCCCATCCCGGATTCGCCATGTAGGTGTCGTCGTAGTTGTCATGGAAACTTACCACGACGTTGAGTTTGGCTGCTTCCTCCATCAGCCTGACGAGACTCTTGTGTCCCCCGAGTCTTTCGTTGACTTTGTCTACCGACGGGTAGCCTGTGTCGTGACCAGTGTACTGCCACCCAACAAGATACACGATTTGTGGCGCAAAGTCGGTGAGGTACGCGATTTTCGTGAACAGCTCTTGGGCTTCGGGAAACGTGGTGATGTCTTTTTGTCCCGGCTCGTCCAGAAAAATCTTGTACACCAATTTGTCAGCGTACAACGGGTTGACAGACGCGTCGATTTTGTCTCTGATGAACTTGGCAGCGTCCACCCACGAGGTTTCGCCGTCGTTGTCGTAGTCGCCTATGACGGAAATCGACGCCTCAGAGGACTCTTGGACCAAGAGGTGATACTTCGGGTCGCGGGCTGGAATCAGATGACCGTACTCCACGAGGTCGTACTCGCGTAACCTGTAAATGAAGTCCAAGGACAGCGAGCAGTACCGCTCTTCGTCTGAGCCGTAGACGCTGTTTCCCATCTGGTTCTCCATGGAGTCGGTTTCGAGGACGCCGATGACCTTGTCGTTGTAGACGAACTCAGCCAGCAAGGGGTTAAGCCAGTCAACCTTAAACTTCACGCTTCTGTTTGGAGCCGTGGCTACGTCAACAAGCCGCCCAGCCTCAGCGGGGAACCCAAGCTTCGCCCTTTTTCCCTCAGCCTTAACCGTGACGAGGTTCGGCATGCTGACGCTGATGAGGTGAAAATCCCCGTTTTCGACAACGTTGCCAAATTTCACTGATAAACCGTTGTCTCTCAGCACAAAAGAGAGGTCGAACTCTACTGCCTTGCCTTCTTTGTAGGTCACAGTGACGCGGTAATTAACCGTGTCCTTGGCGGCTTTCGGCTCGTAAGAAACCTCCAAGAGATTTGTCGGAATAGGGTCTGCCTGTTTGCACACGGAAACCCCGATAGACGGCCTTCGGAGCGCATAAACTTCACCAAAAAGTTTGCCGCCTGACGGTTTATAAAGGTACTCGTATATTACGGGCTCTTTTTTCCCAACTGCTACTTTGACTTGGGAATTTTCCAAATAAACTACATCGCTATTTTCCGTAGTCATTTCAAGCGTCACTGGACTTTCCATTGCCTTTCTGGATATTAAAGTTTCATCACGCAAAAAGAAATTGGGTTTCGAAATTTGGTAAAGTCCATCGTGATGAAGTGAAGCCACCAAAAACCTTAATTTATCACGTGGCTAAACGGGTAATCCTTGACCCAAAGCGGGGGTGTCCGAGTGGCCAAAGGAGGCAGGCTTAGGACCTGCTGGCGAAGGCCTGCGCGGGTTCGAACCCCGTCCCCCGCACTTTAACATGGACTCCGTTCGTTTCGTATATTCGATTTACTCTTTTACTGCTGTAACATTACGGAGAATTCAATTTTTAACATCAGCATTCCATAAATAGTCTGTAACGGGATTGTTTTTTATGGAACTGTTGGCTCCCGCGGGATCAAAGGCATCGTTCAAGGCAGCCATCGCAGGTGGAGCCGACGCCGTTTATCTTGGAGGAAAGAATTTCGGAGCGAGACGCCTCGCGGAGAACTTCACTGACTCCGAGCTAAAGGCAGCCGTGAAGCTCGCGCATGGACACGGAGTGAAAGTCCACGTGACCGTGAACACCCTCATCAAGGAAAGTGAAATTCAGCAGGTATTTTCGTACATCAATTTTCTCAGCTCAATCAACGCTGACGCCGTCATAATTCAGGACAGAGGATTACTGCGCATAATACGCGAAAACTTCTCTATCCCCGTCCACGCTTCCACGCAGATGGGCATACATTCCCCCGAGGGCGCGGTCTGGGCGCAGAAAAACGGCGTCGCCAGAATCATTTTGGCGAGAGAACTCCACTTGGACGAACTACAAAAGATTCGAAAAGCCGTCAATCTGGAGCTCGAAGTCTTCATCCACGGCGCCCTCTGCTACTCGTTCTCTGGGCAGTGCCTGTTCTCAAGCACGCTGGGAGGAAGAAGCGGCAACAGAGGACTCTGCGTCCAGCCCTGCAGGAAACAGTATACACTAGGAGAGGAAAGGGGATACTTGCTGAGCACAGCGGACATTTTCGGAGTCGAAGCCCTACCCGACCTACTAAAAATGGGTGTTGACGGGGTAAAGGTTGAGGGAAGGATGAGAAGCCCCCTGTACGTCTACCTCACGTCGAACATATACTCAAAGGCGATAAGAAGGGCTGAAGAAGGCAAAGAGCCTCTGATGACTGAACGGGAGAAGGAGCTCCTTCAAGTCGTGTTCAACAGAGGATTCTGCAAAGGCTACCTCTACGAAGACAACGTCATGCAAAGAACGTACCCCGGCTCCCGCGGGCTGCCGCTCGGAAAAACTTCTTCTGACGGAGAAAAACTGCTGGCTAAAGCTGACAACCTTAGGCTCAACGACGGCGTGACCCTATACAGGGGCGACGAAAAGGTCGGAGGATTCACTATAAGAACCGTTGAGGAGAAGGACGGCTTTTTGGTTCTCAGTCCGCCTTTCAGGATTCCAAGGGGAGAGTACCAGCTGTACAAAACCAGAGACCGCGAGTTCAGTTCAATCGAGAGAAAAATCGAAGCGATAGAGGTTCCATCGGACTCTGCCACAATGAAGCTCCGAGACCTCCCGATTAGGGCGCACAAGCGGGCTAGGACGAAAGGCGAGTTGTCGTTCTACGTGTCGTCCCTGAGGTCTCTGGAAAAGATGTTGCCGTACGCGGACAGAGTCTATTTTGAATGGAACAAGTTCTACGACGACGCTAAAACCATGTGCGAAAAAGCGAAAAAAGAATGCGTCCTGATGCTGCCTAGACTATCTTTTACCATGCCAGAAACCGACGAAGAAAACTTGATGATAAGCTCCGTCGACCATTTCGAGAAATTCGCAGGTCGGAAGCTCTATGGGCATTACTCGATGAACTTCTTCAACAGCTTCACGGTCCCAGACCTTTTCCAGTACACCCTTTCAGTTGAGCTCTCGAGAAACGACATCGAGGAAGTCGCGGGACACTACTCTGGAAGATTGGAGGTGATGGCTTTCGGTCGGGTCGAACTGATGGTGTCCAGAGACCCCTCGTTGGACGAGGGCACCCTCATAGACGAGAAAAAGAAGAGGTTCCCCGTCTACAGGGACAGGTTCGGCTACATCCACATACTCAACTCTTCGGACCTTTTCCTGCTGGATTATCTGGGCGACCTGGAAAGCATGGGGATAGACTCGTTCGGAATCGACCTCAGAAGAAGGGACTCTGAACTTTCCGAAATCGTGGCTAAAGCCTTCCACGAACGGGACATCAGCAAAAAACCAATCATCAAGAAGAAATGCGGATCGATCACGGCGAGGCATTACGCCGAAGGAGTCAACTAACGTCTCATCAATCAAACGGTATCGCGTCTACCTGAACTTGCCATGGTACACTCGGTATTCGCGCTCTTTCACGAACCCGACCTTCTCTGCGACGCGTCTAGACGCCAAGTTTTCAGCGCTGCATTCCCAGTGCGGTTCTATGCCCTTCGCCTCGCAGTGTTCCACGAACGCCGAAGCAACGGACGTAGCAAGCCCCCTGTTCTGGTAATCATGCATCGTCTCTATTCCTATGCCGCATTTGTATTTGCTCATGTACTCTGATGTGCACCAACAGACCACTTGTTCTTCGGTTACGAGGCTGAACCCGAATCCGAACTTGACGAACCTGTCTACCGTTGGCCACATCTGTTGAACCTCGTCCAAGACAAACTCCCTATTTTCATAAGGTTCTTCATGAAGGAAATGCTCATCAATCTGCCTAAACCTCAAACCTTCTGGTATTCTGCTCCTCCAGTCTTGTTCGACGGATTTTTGGTGGGTATAAAAAATGTGATACCCCAACGTTAGTTCAGCATCCACAAAGATTGAAGGCAGCGTTTTGCCCCAAAGTTCGGAAGTTAGTCGCAATCGGAAATGTGGCCTGCGTCGAAGTTTGAGTTCGGGAACAATCTTTCGACCGGTTAAGACGCGAAGCTCTCGGTTGAACTGAACGTTGCTTTCCCCGCCAGCCAAATAGAACACGTTGTTCGTCTTGTCCCACAGAAAAACCGATTCAGGCTCAGACTTGTCGTCCACCCAGACCTTCGCAATACTATTGCCTTCAAGGATTGCAGACAAAAGCAGGTCGAACTCGGGACCCTCGAAAAACGGCTTTACTAAGCAATACTCATCGAACGGTAATTCGGTGACCATGTTCGCAGATGCCTCTCACTCTGGAACGCGAGATTCGTAGCTCTCAATACCATTGTCAGTAATAAACAATAGCAAGAGAAAAAGCGACTACCTATTTCGTGAAAATGAAGACAGTAAACTGAAAGACTTTCAACGAGCCTTCTACGATATGCGAAAAAGAACTGTAAATAAACTTCAGAACCCGAGACTTAGAAAAATCAGTTTCAGAACGTTGAGACATTTTAAAGCAACATTCGAATACCACAAAACTAAAGACATTCTCCATGTCATGCAACTGCTAAAACACAAAAACATCAAGAACACTCTTATCTATACTCATCTGGTCAACTTTGAAGTGATGAATTCACTGTAAAAGTCGCTAAAACACTTGATGATGCGGTTAAACTCGTAGAAGCAGGATTTGAATACGTAACCGAAATGGACAGCGTGAAAATTTTTAGAAAACGGAAATAGACGTTCAAAAAATTCTTACTTTTTATATATTAGACTTTAATTCAGTGTTCATATAATATTGCTTTGATAGAGGCAAAACCCTTGAAATATGATGTTTTTATTTGTTATAGAAGAGATACTGGTGGAGATTTTGCTACTCATTTAAAGAGTGGTCTTGAGAGGGAAGGAAAAAGGGCTTTTTTAGATATTATAGACATTCCTCAAAAATTTGAAAAAACGGAAACATGGTGGCAAATTAGAGATAATGCTATCCTTGACAGTGGAATATTTTTACTCCTTATCACATATGGGATTGAAACTTCGGCGGAAGTTCAAAAGGAAATAGCAAAAGCGTTTAAAATGAATAAAAGGCTAATATTTCTAAGACATCATGACTTTAAACCAGATATTATAATAGACTCAGAAGGTCAACAACTGAACCTAGGAAATTTTAATCAGATAGTTTTCGAAACTAAGGAGGATTTACTTCGAAAAACTCTACAAAATATTAGCAATGAGGAAAAACCTATTTCTTTATCTAAGCAAGATGAGGAAAATGAAGTTAATACTCTTATGCTTATTATAAAGAGCGCTTTTCAGACGGCAGACTCCAGAGAAGCTGCATTGAGTAGACTATGCAGAATAAAAGCTATTGATGCCCTTAAAGAGATTTTTCAAGATCCATTTTTAGACAATAAATACCGATTAATGGCTATAGAAACTCTGGCTCGAATTAAGGGAGTAGAAAAATTCTTGTTTGAAATTCTTCAAAATTCATGGTATGATAAAAAATTTAAAGAGATTGCTCTAAATGGTCTTATAACGTTAAAAGCATCGAAATATCTATTATCTTTGATAACTGATCCTTGGACATCAGATTGGATTAGGGAAAAAGTATCAGAAGCTTTAAAATCTATTTAGTAAATTTAATATTAAATAGGGAAGTTTGATTGCCAATATCGAGAGATCAATTCGATCGAGAAGAAAATACTAGAGATTATCTATTAAGGAATCTTTTTTTAGAAAATCCTGATAAAGCTTTTAGTGTTCAAGAATTATTGGAAAAATTTAAGATTTCAGAAGTTACTGAAAAGTATAATATCATAATTACAATGATTACTTGGTCTATCCAAGGATTTTTAGAAGCGAAGTCTATAGATAATATTACATATTATGCACTAAAAAGAAATAAACAATAGTCTTCTTCATACTATCTCTTGATTTAAGCAGATGCTATGTACAAAAACACCTAAAGCGTTCTGCATTTTCTTTTGTGTTTAGGTTTTACGAGTCTGTGTTCTAACAATGAGACCGCACAAGTATTTTTTGACCGATCAATGTGGAACAATCTTATTAACAACTTCAGACATGCTTGCGTGTTTCTTGAAAAAATAAAAAATTCAAGTGTAAATTTCTTATATTATTCGAGGTACTTTTGTAGAACTTCAAAGGCACTATTCATTAGATTGACTTTCTCTTCTGCATTGGTTTGATTGACAAAAACATCCATATCTCTATATCTAAAATTCGGAACTTGAGATGATGCACAGTCCATATGTTCACTCTGTGATGATATGTTTACTTTAAACAATTTAGGCAGTAATCCATTCAGAGACTTTATGTCGCTTTCATCGATTAGATTATTCGATTTTATCTTTGTCCATAATTTTTCGCATGAATGATGTCGGTCACCGCCTTCTCTTTCTGGTTTGTCAATAAAAAGACTATTCTTTAACAATATTGCTTTCATAACATTCTCTGCCCATTCCATAGCATGTTCATAAGCATCAGGAAAATTATTTTTCTGTAATGCTTCATTAGAAGCTTTATATCGATAATAATTAGCTGAAACGAAATCATCCTTAGCTTCGGGTAGATGTGACATTTAAATTATAATATTCTCAATGACATTAATATGTCTAATTATTTTATAAGAAGCATAAACAATCAAACAAGGACATTTCTTTTTAACTGAAAAATAAAAAACTGTCAACCTTAAACAAACAACCCCATGCCAAATTCTTAAACATTATGCGCCAAAAAACTATACTGAGATGCTTTACACTCTAGGGTATTTTTTGGTTTTCTGAAGGGAAAAAAGAAAAAGTTATCATTTTTCTTGTAGAAGTTCTTCAGCATATTTTATTAGTGCTTTCGTCACAATGAGAACGTATTCAATCTCAGGTCGTCCAATTGATATTTTACCTTTAGGCTCTTCTTCCATTATATCTTCTTCATGTAAGTCAGTAGAAGTTAGTTTGTTAAACTTTTCAATAGCCCTTTTCCATTTCTTAATCGCAGGATCATTTTGAAACTTCTTATTTACAGTTTTATCTAGAAGTTCTCCTACTTCTCGACAATTAGCATATGCCCCTTTGGTATTCCATTGTCTATAGCATTCCTCAGCACTGTTTACATAATCCCATGCTTTCTTGACAATTTCCTTTCCTTTGGGAATCTCAACAATGAAATACCTTCCAAGCTCAAACTTTGGTGCATAGTCATGAATCCAATCAACTGCGTTTATTCTTATCTCTTTTTTATCAATAGTATGTCGTTCAACAGATAAAAAGAACGGACTACCATTTCCTGATAAAATCCAATGGTCAATATTACTCGAACGGAAACTTGGATCGTAAGCATACGCCATAATTTTTCCTTCTTGTTTACCAGAAGATGTATTTACTTCGAATTTTTTTCCCAATCCAAAATCTTGACTATCAATTTCGTGTAGATGAGATATACTTGTCTTGCTAACAATTGTTCTTATAATCAACATTAAATTTAGAAAAACATCCCGCTTCTCATTCTGCATTCTTCTATCTTCTAAATAAGAAAGTGCTTTTCTATCCAAAGAAGCAACCAAAGTCGAATGATAAATCGTTTCTTTAAATTCATTATCATGGCTGGATCCTCTTGCACCTACTTCACTGAAGTTTCTATCTGTGCCAATCTCAGTAATGTCTGCAAGTATTTTGTCATCATCACTTTCTAACCAACCATCAACACTTACTATTGCCTCTTGAAAGGCTGTATGAGCTATGTCAACTTCGAAACTTATGGCTGGTAGAATGGACTTCTCATAAGGTTTAGGTGTCGCATTTAAAATTCTCATCTTAATCTCAAATTAAATATACTATAGGATTATAAAAAATTTTACTATTATTCTCAAAGTATTAATACATTGAAAAGAAAAAAAATCTATTTACATGATGGTTAACAGCAACTTTTGTGGAAAGTGGTGATATAGTAGAGAGAAGTGCGAAAAATTTGAAGACAAGACTTCAGAAATATGTGGAATAGAGCATAATGATAATTATATTGAAAAGTAAAAAAGGGGGAAGGGGAGATTTGTCAACTAACTAGCATGCTAGTTCCATTGCTAGCTGCGCATGTTCCCACGCTTGCATGAAGTTCACGAGCGCCAGTTCTGGCTTGTTGCTGGCTAAGTAGCTTAATGCTTTTCCGTAGGCTTTCTCAGCGTTCGACACAGCCGTCTTGTACGCGTTGAGTCTGCAGTTGCTGGTCGGCGGCGTCATCCTTTTTGCCTCGTCTATTGCTGTCCTGACAAGCAGCTGGTCAGCCTTAACCAGCTTAGATATGACGGTTTTGAACAAGTCAATTGCCTGTTGCTGCTAGCTAGCTACAAAAAAGGGAGATTTACATGAGATACCACAAGCTAAGATCGGCTTGCATCCCGTCCCCTATACTATAACAGAATATTGTAAGTTTTTTGTAAGCAATTTATGGTCGACATCATGGTTAACAAAAGTACCTAAAATAGAATCGATTTTTGTTTGTTCAATTGTTAGGTTAAGGCTTTGTTTGTTCAGCAAGTTTTGACTCTTCGCCGATATTTTCTGGGTTCTTAATTTTTGGTGTTATTTTGTTAGAAATTACGTGCGCCAAAAGACTCAATCTTAGCGCTTCCGCTCCACTTACACTCAAACTGTACTGATGAAGAGGCTGAAGAGATGCTTCGTTTAAAGAAAATTCTTTACTGCACGTATGGCATCCGAAGGTTATTTTTGGTACGTTAAAAAGATGGTTACGAGGGCACTTGTACCAATTTTCAACCTTTGTGTAATCGACGCCTATCATTTTTAGAGTTTTCCTGCATTTTGGGCACATAAGTTCTTTGTTTGTCTGTTCGAATTCGGATCGGAAGCCAATGTGCCCGCATGTCATGTGTTCAAGTGCTTCGCCCTTTTCCATTGATCCAATTCCGCAATCAGGACATTTTAGACTAAACGAGACTGCGAGAGAATTGCATTGTGGGCAAGAGATTGCTGTTCCTGTTTCCTCAGCGATTAGTATTGATTTTTCGGTCATCATGTTTAATGCCTTTAGCAGTTCATTTGTTGGGATAGAGCATTTTGGTTCCGAAAAAGGTTCGCTATTTATGTTTATTCGAATTTTTTGGTTCTCGGACAGAATCTGGTAAATTTGTTTAGCTGTCTCTATGTTTATGTTTTCAGGTAAGGAGGCTTCTAACAATATCTCGCTTATACTTTCAACCAATTGCCCAGAGGCGACATCATCTTTCACCAAGTAGTCTTTGGCTCCAAACTTCATCGCCTCAACCGCGATTTTTTCGCTTCCTTTACTTGTCACGAAAATGATTGGCTTATGGAATTGTTTTTTCCGTAGCTCTTTAAGAAAATCCAATCCAGTCATGTCTGGCAATCTATAATCAAGAATTAAGATGTCAAAATCGTTTTTTTCTATTATTTCAAAACCTTCTGCGCAAGTCTTCGCGATCGATAAATCATAGTCAATAGGCAAGTATTTCATTAAGGTTCGTTTCATGATTGCCTGATCGTCAGGATTATCCTCAACATAGAGTATTCGAAGCTGCAATTATTCCTCACTTTCTAAAGGTGCATAAAGGGGAATATTTCACCTTACGGGGACTCTTGAAATGCTCAACCAATATTCCTTAATTTCGACCACGGTTTTTATGAAGTTTTCAAAGTTGACGGGCTTGACAATGTAGCTGTTGCAGCCTCGCTTGTAAGCCTCCTCAATGTCCTTGTCTCTTTCTGAAGACGTCAATACGACTATGGGTATACTTTTTAGCTGTTTATCGCCTTTTATTTGTTCCAAGACATCGAAACCAGTAACTTTCGGCATGTTCAAATCCAACAAAACCAGTGTGGGAGTAGGGGCATCCTTAAATTTCCCCTCCTTTCTAAGGAAATCGATTGCATCTTCACCGTTTTGCACCACATAAAGTATGTTCAGTATGCGACCTTTTGCAAAAGCTCTTTTGGTTATCACTATGTCGTCGGGATTGTCTTCAACAAGCAAAATTGGAAACTTTGGCAGTGCTTCCTTTGTAGACATATTTTATAGATTTCCTTTTTGTAAATTTATGTTTTTAGGTATAGTAAACAAAAACGTGCTTCCTTTACCTTCCTCACTTTCGACCCAAATTTTTCCTCCGAATTGTTGGACAATCTTTTTGCAGGTAGTAAGACCTATGCCTGTTCCTTCGTATTCTTCTTTCGTGTGCAACCTCTCAAAAATATTGAAGATCCGATCATAGTATTTCTTGTTTATGCCAATTCCGTTGTCCTTAACCTGAAACTGGTACACCTTTCCGTTATCGGCGCATGATATTTCGACCGTCGGAACCTCTGACTTGTTGAACTTGAGAGCATTATCAATCAGGTTCATGAAAAGCTGTTTCAGCCAAACATGCTGAATTCTAAGTTTAGGCAAATTGGCGCAATTCACTTTTCCCTTGCGTTTGTCGATGGTGGATTCAATGTCGAACAGAATCTCTTTAACGAGTTCGTTAAGGTCCACCTCTTCGACTTCCATGAATTTTCGTCCCACCCTCGACAGGAGCAGCAAATCCTCGATTAAATTGTCCATGTTGTTTACCGCATTGACTATTCGTTGCAGGTATTCCTGAGCGTTTTCATCAAGTTTGCTTCCGTAATCTTCGACGAGAAAGGTGCTGAAAGCTTTTATCGCTCGAAGAGGAGACTTCAAATCGTGAGACACTACGTATGAATAATTTTCTAGGTCACTGTTAGATTGTTGAAGTAGCTTGTTTGTTACCTCAAGCGTTTCCTTCAGCTTCGCAAGTTCATTTATGCGTTGTTCAAGAGCCAAATACGCTTCTTTCAGAGCTTCTTCTGCTAATTTCCTTTCAGTTATATCTCTGGTGATTACCAAAAGAGTTGTTTGTCTGCCACGCCACTTTATTGAACTTACATGCATCTCAAGCCATATTGCGATCCCGTCCTTTCTTTTACATGATATCTCGAATGGCTTGAGAACGTTTCCTGTCATGGAAAATTCGATTTGGCTTAGATACTTGATTTCTTCCGAATCTGTTAGAAATGGCAATTTGACGAAATTTGTTCTCAATATTTCATCTTTTCCGTATCCAGTTAATCGTTGGAGTGCAGTGTTGCATGAAGTGACGGTGCCATCCTTTTCTATTGTGAATATTCCGTCAGGCGCGAATTCCACTAATTGCTGAAGTCTTTCTTCTGACTCTGTAAGAGCTTCTTGAACTTCTCTTACTTCTGATATGTCTCTCGAGATTCCAACAATTCCGACAACTTTTCCATTTTCATCGATGATTGGCGCTTTTGTGGCTGTTACCCAACTAAATTGGCCGTCAGCTTTTCGGATTTGCTCAACCTTACTAATCAGCGGTTTTTTGGTCTTGATGATCCTTTGTTCATCGTCATACGCTGCTTGAGCGTGTTCTGGCGTGAAGAAGTCAAAATCTGTTTTGCCGCGTGCTTCTTTCGGGGACGAGACTCCAAGGACTTCGCATTGAGCTTTGTTGATGAACACGAAACGGGATTTTACGTCCTTAAAATAAATGGTATCAGGGAAATTGTCCATCAGAATTTGGAGTAAGTCCATTTTTAAAAGTGACGCATCCTGAATAACTTTTTGGGTTGCCATCCTTCTGAGACCTTCCTTCCGCGATTTTTCCTTATATTTACTGTTCTTCCCAAATATCTCGTGCAGCTGCGTTTTGACAAGTCACCAGATATTGCCCCAAATGCAGTTGGCATCAGTTGATTCCGAAGATAAAATTGTCGTCTTCAGTCTTTTCTAGTAATATCTATATATGAACCGTTATTAAAATATTTTCGAATAAGACTTCTTAAATTTTATGAATCATAAAACAACGTTCAAAATAAGAAAAAAAATGAAAAAAAAATAAAGAAAAGAAATGCTTCTTTGTTTATTCGAACCTGTAGACCCTGTATGAATTTGGGAACGTGAACGTCGGGAACACCGTTTGGTCTCCTCTCGCGATGCTGCTGGGTTCTCTCCCGAAGAACCATTCTCTGGTTGAAAGCAGGTCGTTGAGCTTGGCCTGTTTTTTGTTAACGACGATGTTGCATCTCACCATGTAAGGGAGGAAAGATTCAACAATAAAGGTGTCATTGTCGTACGTGAACAGGCAAATCTTCGCTGGGCTTTCCAGTTGAACTTTAAAGTCCTTCATGAAGACATTTCTTATTTGTGTTAACGCTTCTTGCGGTAAACTGTACAGGTCACTGAAATTGTCAGGTACGGTTAAGACGTAAAACATTCCTTTCGCGTAACGTGCAAGAAGCAGAATCGGGTAGCCGTTAGCCTTATCCAAACTTGTCACGATTTCCCAAGCGTCGTTTGTGGAGTATTTTATTTGAGGAATTAAAATTTCCGCGTCAGAGCGGTAAACGTCCATGAACCGCATGAATTCATTGACCATGGCTTTTTTGTCTGTGCATTCGACCTCAACGATGTCTTCAATGCCCTTGCCCTGTAACGCCTTCAGCAACCCCGATGTTATGATGACAGTCTTACCTTCAACCAACTGACCTTTAATTTTTTCAACAATCCCGTCGTCAAATTTTGCTGACTCCGCCAGAAAGACAGTGTTACTGTTGTACGGGAACTCGGGAACCAGATCGATCGGAATTCCCAGCATCCCAATGTAGTTGTGCAGGAAGTCTTCTCCCGAAGAATTATAAGGCTTATAGCTCGGAACACCTACGGGTTGACCGAGTCTTTCCAGAAATGAATCAGCTTCCTCAAAAACGTTTCCCGCAACGGGAGCGAGGGGACCCATTAATCTTTCTGACCCGTCTTGCTGTTTAAAAGATTCCAGTAAGGAGCCGTAGCAGAACAACGTTACTTCTTTCGGCTTAGCAAACAAGGTCAACATTATTTGTTCCCCCCAGCGGTCCAGATACCTACGGGCGTAAGGATCAATCCAGCCTCCGCCGTTTTTGCCAGGTTTAACGTTCTCCAAATATCTCATAATGGCGTAACTTTGGTATTGCTGCAAATGTTGTTGAGTGTATTCCGGGTCCCTCGTTTCTGTCCCTGTGTAGATCATGTCGAACAACTTGGATTCAACGTCTAAATTATATCCCATAAATTGGTAATGCTCATACCAGTTCGGATACTTTATAATTAGGTTCACGTCTGGTTTGATGCTTCTTGCTGGTTCTATGATTAAGGTTTTGGCTGCTTCTTCTAGCTGCTCTAAACGAAAGTTCGTCCAGCTTTTGTTGCCTTTGGCTTTAATGCACAATTCGCACCTGCAGCTTGTAAAATAGTAATCGTCCAGCATGATTTCGTCAAACAGCTGGGCTGAAAATTGGATGATTTCTTTGACTTTTTTCCGTTCTACAGGATTGGAATAGCAGAATGTTCTGGACAGTTGTCCCTCACTCGCGACGAAGGCGACGCCCGCAGATGTTTTTACACCTCTGCTTTCGAAGAAATCCTTAATTTTGAGAATCAATTCTTTTTCGGGAACAATCATGTCCCTGTGGGTTTCAAGGTAAACCTTGTTAATTTTTAAGTGTTTTTGTAACACGTTGAAACTGTCTTGGAGCCATTTTGAATCCGCCATTTTCTGCACATCATACACTCGGCAATAGATTGCAGCATCAAAATTCCTGTAACCCGCGTTTGTTGCTTTCATTTTAACCATACCCTTATTCTGTTTCATAATTTTTTCTTATTGTTAATTTCTAAAAATATAATACTATTGATTAAAACGCCCAAAAAAGAAAAAAACATCCTATAAAAAGCGTCGAAAAGGAAGATTGATTACCCATCGACGATATTTCTGGCTTGTTAACATTTTTACCTTTATTCATGAAAAACGTGGCAATATTGAATCCAATTTTCAGTAAGGGCTGTTGTTTCAACTCACAGCGGGTCAGTTAACAGCCTTGTAGACGTATGTTCCTTTGTATGGGATGACCACGGGCTTGATGTCCGTGTTTTCTTTGAATAGTTCGATGAATCTTTGCGGGTCTATGGTCCTGTCGCTGAAGCAGTCGTAATGGCACGGTATGACGACCTTGGGTTTCACAGTCAAGGCGAACTTGAACGCGTCCTCGGGCTTCCGCTGAGGAGTGTCCCCAATAATCGGGAACATAGCGACATCAGGCGAAGCCTCAGCAACTTCACGCAACAAAGGCTCCGGGTTGTCGACGACGCTTCTGAAGGTGTCTCCCATATTGTAGATTTTTGCGCCTTCAAATTCGAAGACGTAGCCAAAGTGAGTTGTATCTGCTTCTTCTGGGAGAACAGAACAGTGTGGCGTAACCGTGAAGCCTTGAAAACTGTAGGCAGCCTTCGCTTTCAGTGGCTTTAACTGAACTGGTTCTACGCCTAACTCCTTGAGGTGACTGCACGATTCTTGGGGACCCAAGATGACTGTGTCAGGAAACTTTTCTGCAATGATGGGAAGGGCAATCGGGTCGGTGTGGTCCCAGTGGTCGTGCGTGCAAAAAACGTAATCTACCTTGAAATCTTCGGGCCTAACGGGCGACTCTTGGCGGATGTGGCGAATCCGTTTGTCCCTCGAAAGATAGGGGTCGATGGCGATGGTTGTTCCGTCGGACGTTTTTAGGACGTACGAGTTTTGTCCAAGCCAGAGGATTCCAACCTCGCCCTTTTTTGGTTTAAGATTGTTAATTATTCCTGCAAATTCGCTGTTTTTGACGGGAACCATTTCAGCATCAGCTCAATAATCAACTTATGACCAGTTATGTCATGGTAAGATTTAAGTTTAGATAGTGTATCTCTATAACCATGCCTTCACTTTCAGATGAAGAGATTCGGCTGCGCATTCTGCATCTACTTGCCAAACCGCCCAGAAAAGGATCCACTGTTTGGGGGACCCACAAAAGCATCGTTCAAGAGGCAATACCCGTATCAGAACGAGCCATAGACGTCAACATCGCCTATCTCGCGAGGAACGGACTGGTAAAGCTTGTTCAGGTTCACGGCGCCGATTGGCTATGGGCAAAAATAACGCCGGTAGGTTTGGATGTGCTTCAAAACCCGGCGCGGTACGAAGAACGTTACCCGTTTGTTTTGTCAGGCAAGTGACAGAAACAGCTGAAGTTTCTAGGGAACCGCATGACGGTTAAGAAGTGGGTTTTATCAAGGTTCGCTTGAATGCGCTGTTTCAGCTCGCAAAATTATTTCTTTGGTTTTTTCAGCATGAATGTTTCATGGTTCATCGTCAAGGTTTGCTGAGTTAAAGGCAGAAACTTTTTTTGATACTCAAGCGCTCTCGGCTGATTCGGCGTTGCATAAAACTTGGTATTGGGTGCGGTCAGTGTAGACGGTGATGCTTATGGATGCTCCCGTGTCGCCTACGCGGATGTTGTCGGGGTTCTCTATGAACACCACGATTGTGTAGCCTGAAGGCAGAGGAACGTCGCTTGCGGCTTGGGTGAAGTTCGCGGTTGTGCCGGGAGTGTACTCAAAGTTGTCCCAGCTTTGACCGCTTAGACTTGGGCAGTAAAGCATCTCAGTGACCATGAGCGGGGCTTTGAAGTAATGGACGGCTGCCCAGAGCACTTCTACGCCTCTTACTTCGATTTTGTTGATGATGATGTCTCGTCCGCCTATGTTGTCGATTTCGAGTCCTGCGAACGAAGAGTCGTTCTCGTATATCCAGATGTGCTGGTTCGAAACTATGACCGCTTCCATCTGGAGCTCGGTGCCAATGATCTGGTAAGCGTACATGACCACGCCTCCCGTCAGCATCACTGGGATGACTAGCAAAATCATGGTTGTGACTGGCTGGCTTAGAGCCTTCTTGTTCGTTAATGGATTCTTCATCGCGTTCAAGAACCGAGTTCGCTTCGTACACTTTAATGGCTTGTGAAACTAAATTCTGAAAAATACGTAGTGAACCAAGTTTCTGAACTATGTTAAGCTTTAGACTTCGCATATTCATAATAATTCAATGAAACAAAATGCCTAAACGTGACGAATGATGGAAAAAGAATTGTTGGGACCCTGCGGCGAACTATGCGGCTTATGCCCATATTATAGAGGCGAGAAAACCCCGCACTGCAACGGCTGCGGCTACCAGAAGGGGCACCTGTTCCACGGCGAATGCCGAGTGTATTTTTGTGCAGAAAAACATGACGTTGAACATTGTGTACTCTGCCCCGAATTCCCATGCGACCTTCTTGTTGGACAATTTGACCCAACGGACGGACCGAAAAGCGCATTCTTCAGAGCCGGGCTTCTGGCATACAGGAAAAACACGGAATAACCAAATATGTCGAAACAGTCAAAAAAACTAAAAAAACAATAAACATCACAAGAAAAAATCGTCGCACTTTACGAAAAAGCATGTGTTTACACCCAAAATCAGGACTGGTCTTCGCTGGTTACCGAATGATGGTCAAAGTTTGAAAACTGTTGTTGAACAAAACAGACGGGGTCTCGCACGGTTTGTTGGTCAAACAGCATTTCTTATTGTTGAACAAATCAGACCAGACGAATATGCATGAAACGAACGACCAAACGGGCATCCATAAAGGCAGTCCATTCTGATGTGCGCATTATCTTAAAGGTTATTACAGACCAGTAAACCATACTTATCCAGAAACGGGTAGACGAAATTGCTGACAAAGTTAAAGAAGACCGTTCAGTCGTGGATGAAAACTCAGGCGACAACGGCGCACAAAATCGGGTTGACGCCAAACATGATTAGCGGCTTAGGCGTCGTCCTCGGCGTAGCCTCAGGCATCGTCTACTGGCAAGCTGGACTGGCCGTTGATGGTCCCAGCATTTACCCTTCTTATCTTGTTATCGCAGTTGTTTTGCTGCTTGCCTCGGGATACTGCGACGCTCTTGACGGTGCTCTAGCAAGACTGCATAATGAGACTTCGGTTGCTGGCGGCTTTTTGGATTCGCTGCTTGACCGATACGTCGATGCTTCGGTTTACTGCGGTCTGATAGTCGGCGGGCTGTGCGACGTTTTCTGGGGACTCTTAGTGTTAATTGGCTCTTTGCTTACGAGTTATGCCCGAGCAAGGTCCGAAGCAGCCGATGTCCCAATGGAAACGGTCGGCGTCGTTGAAAGGGCGGAAAGGTTAATCATAATCGTCTTAGCCAGCCTTCTGAGCGTCATCTGGATAGACGCAATACGCTGGTCCATGATACTCTTAGCTGTCGCGACAAACGTAACTGTGCTTCAGCGCACAATCTACTTTTTTAGTAAAGCCAAACCTCAGAAAAATCCTAATTAACGCTGTTTCCACGTTTTTGCCTGTTTTCTGGCTTCAGAACGGGCGTTTCCGAGAATCTCTTGACCTGACTTTGACTATGCCACGGTGGACCGCGCATGAGACGCAGTAATATTTGGTGTCAACGTGGGTCGGCATGTATGCTCCTTTCTGGCGAAGCTCCTTATACAAGGCTGAATCGACAAGCGTGACCCTGCGTGTGGATTTCTTCGCCTTGTCTCTCGGAACGAGTTCTCCGCAGTTGTTGCATTGAACCATGCTGCCGTGGCCTTTCTGGCCTTTCGCGCGACCTCTGCTTTTCCGTTTAAAGGGCATAATGGACACGTTCCTACGCATAAATTTCGGATTACGTAGATAAGACATGAGTATGCGTTCTTATACCTTGCGTTTTTGGGCTACCCACTTAATGTTTGGCTTCCATTGTTTATGCAACTTTTAAATCACTGAATAATTAACAAACAACTGAATGGAGACTAGCCTGATGGGTCAATTTGACGTAGTAACAGTTGGACATTTCTCAATCGACCACATCAGACTCCCAAACAGAAGCGGGACTAAACCTACGCTTGGGGGACCTCCCACATACGTGTCCCTGGCAGCAAAAAAACTCGGTGCCGACGTCTCCGTAATTTCGAAGGTTGGCGTGGACTTTCCTGACAGATTTCGACAATTTCTTAAACGTAAAGGAGTTGACCTGTCTGGCTTAAAGAAAGACGAAAACGCGTCGACGACCAATTTTCTTCTCGATTACGGGTCAAGCGGAGAACGCAATCTCGTTTTAATGAACAGGGCTCCGTTAATAGAAGCAGACGACATACCTGACGCTTTGAATACTAAAGTTGTCCATGTTGCGCCCATCGTAAACGAGATTACTCGTGAAACGCTATGTAAGCTAAAAGCTTTTGGCTCAACAGTGTCTCTGGACCCTCAAGGTTTTGTCCGCAAGTTCAAGAAGAACGGAAAAGTGTGCCTCGGGCAGCTCGAAGACCCGGAGGTCCTGAAAGGAGTTGACGTTCTAAAGGCTTCATATGATGAAGCTGAGGCTATCACTAGGCAGACAAACCTTGCTGGTATGGCCAGAAAATTCATTAAAAAAGGCATCAAAACAATCATCATAACCAGAGGAGCGGAAGCCACGTTATTGTGTGTTGAAGGCAGAATGTTTTCGGTTCCGTCCGCGAAGCCCAGAGCCGTGGTTGACACTACTGGAGCTGGCGACGTGTTTATCGGAGCATTCCTAACCATGTTTGTGCGTGGCGAGGAACCTTTGTGGTGCGCCTGCATTGGTTCAGCTGCAGCCTCCTTCGTCGTTGAGAAGTATGGTCCAAACGGTTTTGGCGCACTAAAACAGGTTCGTGCGAGAGCCACAGAAGTTCATAATGAAGCTTCAGTTGTTTCGTGAATCTTTGTTGGTCAATCCATTAATTGGCATATTGATTACAAAATTTTCAATGCAGGAGTTCATTGTTTTTCGTTGTCAACTTCGAATAGGTGGCAAAGAATGTCGTACAGTTCCTGTCCGCCGTCCATTTTTAGGAAAGTTTCCTTCTCGGATTTCAGGATTTCTTTGGCTGTTCTGCGTTTTTTTTGCCATTCGATTTCGTTCCACATAACCTTGTAGTTTTTGAACTCGAGCCACGCTCGGACTATCAACACAATGAACATGGCAACCGTCAAAACCAAGTTCAACAAATAGATGTCAAGCAAATCCATGATTCGATTCCGCTCCATATTTTTAGGAAAAAAATGGGCATCAACACATATAAGGAGAACGTTTCACAGAATCGTTAAACCTTTAAGTTTAAGCAATCATAGAAGCAGTCAACGAGAAAGAATCGGTGTCCAAGTTGGGCAAAATATCCAAAGGCGAGAAATGCAGCGTCAAAGGATGCGCGAAAGAGGCAATCCGTTCTCTGCCTATTGGCGACGTGACCTCCGCGGGCATAGAGGTGCATGGAAGCCGCCGCGTCTACCTTTGCAGAGACCATTACAAACAATACAAGAAAGCCACCAAAAAAGAAAAGATGGTCGACAAATGGCGGTACAGTGGACACTCCAAAAAATTTGGCATCTCTTTTACCACATACTCCAAGACTGGAGCGTAATGTAATATATTTTTTATGTAAAACAGTCAATCCCCCTCCCCCTGCTTTCACAGACCCTTTTTATACGTTTTTCTCGGACATTGGGCTAGACAAATCAGGCAGTCATGGTCTAGGTGGTACGAGAGCATGGAGTTTCTGGTTTTAACCTCACAGTTCCTGAGACAGCCCGAAAGAGAACGCATCATCGTGCAGGCCGTCATCGAGCTGGCTGAAGCCGTCGGAATCGAACGGATAGTCATGCGGAGAAGCAACGTTTACTGCACAGGCGTGTACGTCAGCAACGGAGACGGGAAGTCCCTGCTTTACAACGATTGGGAAAAAGACTGGGACCAGAAAAAAATAATCAAAAACATGAAGGCTTCATTACAGTTTTCTCCTATCCAAGAAAAAAATAGCCAGCTCATCCTAACAATCGCGTGACAAGCCATATTTGTTAGTACTTGATTATGCCTTCTTTGCCTTTTTCGTAACTAATGTGGCACCATTTTCGGGCTTACCACGATAATCTTTATCTTTCAAGCTTAATTAGAACTGTAGAAGAAACACTGTAAATGGGGTCAAAAAATTGAGGATACTACAGCTACATTCGAACTACATCGAGTACCGCCCTGTTGAAAAGGAAATTCCGTCAGCTGAAGAATGCGAGCGGAAAACCATTCGGCTTGAAGAGCTGGTTGTTCTGTTCACGTGCGTAGAAAAAAGAGACACTGTTGAATCCGCTTCCAAGGTAGTGGACGGCGTAAAAGAGTATTCGGAGACGGTTAAATGCAACCGAATTTTGATTTACCCCTACGCTCATCTCAGCAGCGACCTAGCTAAACCTGCGGAGGCACTCAAGATTCTCAGTGAGATGGAAAGCTACGCAAAAGCTCTGGGGATTGAAGCTTACCGTGCGCCTTTCGGCTGGTGCAAAGAGTTTTCGATATCTATCAAGGGTCACCCGTTAGCTGAGCAGTTCAGAACTGACGTGACGGGAGAGAAAGAAGCCGAGGTCGTTTCGAAGGCTCTGGAGGCTGAACAGAAAATACGGTCACACTGGTTCATCATGCAGCCCGACGGCAAAATGGTTGCGGTTGACGAGTTCGACTTTTCTGGCCACGAGAACCTCAAGAAGTTTGCCGATTACGAGATTTCAAAGGTCAGAGCAGCTCAGCAGGTTCCGCCCCACGTTAATCTTATGCGGAAACTTGAACTTGTCGACTATGAACCCGCGGCTGACTCAGGCAACTTCAGGTGGTATCCCAAGGGCAGACTGGTCAAGTCGCTCATCGAGCGGTACGTGACCCAGAAAGTCGTAGATTACGGCGGAATGGAGGTTGAAACCCCAATCATGTACGACCTTGAACACCCAAGCTTGGCCAGCTACCTTCAAAGGTTCCCCGCTCGGCAGTACCTCCTCAAATCCGACGACAAAGAGTTCTTCTTGAGGTTCAGCGCCTGCTTCGGCCAGTTTCTCATGGTTCACGACGCCCAGATTTCGTATCGGCAGCTTCCGCTCAAAATCTACGAGTTGACGAGGTACAGTTTCAGGAGAGAAAAAAGCGGGGAGCTCGCTGGTCTTCGAAGGCTCAGGGGTTTCACGATGCCCGACGTTCACGCCTTGTGTAGCGACTTGGGTCAAGCGAAGCAGGAGTTCGTTAAGCGGTTCAAGATGTGCGTCGACACTCTCCGTGGTTTCGACTTGGGTCCAGAAGACTACGAGCTGGCTATTCGGTTCACAAGAGACTTTTACGAGCAGAACAAGGACTTCGTCGTTTCTTTGATGCAGTTGTTGGGTAAGCCAACGTTGATTGAGATGTGGGACGAGCGGTTCTTCTATTTCGTTCTGAAGTATGAGCTTAACTTTGTCGATAACCTGAACAAGGCTTCGGCTCTTTCTACTGACCAGATTGACATCGAAAATGCTGAAAGATACGGCATAACCTACGTCGACGAGAAGGGCGAGAAAAACTATCCGCTGATTCTTCACTGTTCGCCAAGCGGAGCCATCGAAAGAGACCTTTACGCGATGCTGGAAAAGGCTTACATGGAACAACAGAAGGGCAAGGCGCCAACATTGCCGCTGTGGCTTTCCCCAACCCAAGTCCGGGTGGTCCCTGTTACCGACCAGTTCTTCGACGAAGCTGCGAAGACGGTTGCTAGTCTCGCTGAGCTCGGCATAAGGGCAGACTGGGACGACAGGCCTTTAACCATGCCGAAGAAGGTGAGGGAAGCAGAGATGGAGTGGGTTCCCTACATCGTCGTCATCGGGCAGAAAGAGGTTGACTCAGGCGTCTTAGCTGTCAGAGACCGAAGACAAACCGAATCTGGAAAGCCCGGGAAAACGAGGACCATGAAGCTGGACGAGCTGGTTTCCGAAATACAAAACTTAACCCGAGGAAAACCCTACCAACAGTTATCTTTGCCTCCTGAGATGTCGAGAAGACCACGATTCTATGGTTAGCCCTGCTGCCTTCCAAGGTTCACAGTCAAATATATATGCCGTCTTACGTTCATTGCATAATTAAGATGCGAGGTTCACGGACATGGCACAGAAAGAGCCCCTTGTTTACATAGATGGCAAGTATTACCCGAGGTCTGAGGCTAAAGTTTCCGTTTTCGACCACGGGCTGCTCTACGGAGACGGCGTCTTCGAAGGCATAAAATCGTACAACAGCACCGTTTTCCAGCTCAAAGAACACTTGGATCGGATTTACTTTTCTGCGAAGGCGATTATGCTTGAGATGCCTTTGTCCAAGGAAGAGATGGCTAAAGCGGTTCTAGAGACCCTTAGGAAGAACAATCTGAAGGACGCCTACGTTCGGCTCGTCGTGACGAGAGGTGTAGGGGACCTTGGGCTTGACCCGAGGAAGTGCCCGAAGTCAACGGTCTTCGTGATAGCTGTTCCGTTGCTCCAGCTTTACGACGAGGAGAAACGCCGAAGAGGAGTGAGCATGATCGTTGCGTCGGTTAGACGCGACCCCGTGGACGCGACGACTCACGAAATCAAGTCGCTGAACTACCTCAACAGCATCCTCGCGAAGATCGAAGCCAACAACGTGGGCGCGGACGAAGCCATAATCCTCGACACTCACGGCTTGGTCAGCGAAGCAACAGCCGAAAACGTTTTCATCGTAAAAAACGAGACGGTCATGACTCCGCCAGCAACCAGCGGTCCTTTGGCGGGAATCACAGCCAGCGTGGTCAAGAATGTGGCTAAAAAATTGGGTTACACTGTTGTCGAACGGGCAATCACGGTTGCTGAGCTTTACGCGGCGGACGAAGCGTTTCTCACGGGCACAGCTGCTGAGTTAATGCCGATCAGGGAAGTCAACAAGCGGCAGATAGGCGAAGGAAAAATGGGTCCCGTGACTGAAAGACTGCTCAAGGAATTCGGCGCCTTCGTGAAAGACCCTAAACATGGAACCCCAATCTGGTAGGTGCCGAGTAGTGCGGGTTTTGCTCCTGACCGAGAAGGAGATTGAACCCCTGCTTTCTATGCCCGAAGTTATGGAAGCCGTCGAATCAGCATTCAGGGAGAAGGGTCTAGGCTTCGTTCAGATGCCTCCCAAAATTTACCTTTCGTACACGAAATACAACGGCGACCTGCGGGCAATGCCTTCCTACCTTGAAAGGCTCGACATATCCGCGGTGAAGGTTGTTAACGCGCACCCTGACAACCAAGCCAAATACGGCTTACCAACGGTTATGGCGACAATTATCCTGATTGATCCCAGAAACGGGGCTCCTCTCGCCATCATGGACGGCACGCACATCACGGCGATGCGGACGGGCGCAGCTGGCGGTCTAGCAGCAAAGTATCTGGCGCGCCGAGACACCAAAGTTGTCGGGTTCGTTGGCGCTGGAACCCAAGCTCGGACGCAGCTCGAAGCTTTGCTGGTTGTTTATGGAAAACTTGATTCGGTTAAGGTTTGGAGCCGCACAAGGGAGTCTCGGGAAAAGTTTGTCTCTGAGACGAAGGCTGCATACGGGGATTTGGCTGACATTGTTTCCGTAGACAGAACTGAAGACGCCGTGCGGGACGTGGACGTTCTCGTTACGACCACGCCTTCGAGGTCACCTATTGTTTTGAACAATTGGATTGCTGAAGGCACGCACATAACATGCATAGGCGCTGACGCTCCGGGAAAGGAGGAGCTTGACCCAGCCATTTTTAGACGTGCAAAAATTGTCGTGGACGATTGGGAGCAGGCTTCGCATTCGGGAGAAATCAACGTTCCCCTAGCCAAAGGCATCATCTCAAGAAACGACGTTTGGGGCGACATTTGCGAGATAGCTGCTGGACTAAAACCTGGAAGGATGTCTGAAAGCGAGGTCACGGTGTTCACGTCGACGGGTCTAGCGGTCCAAGACGCTGTTACTGCAAAACTTGCTTATGACAAGGCTGTTCAAAAGAAGATTGGACGTTGGATCGAGTTGTTTTAGTCATTGCACGGTTCTTTATACCGTAAGCAAACTTTCCTGTGCATCTGCATCTTGTAAGATATGAGGATTGTTGCACAATCTTGCCTTTTTTCGATTGCTGGTTTCAACTTTTATGTTTAATAAGCAAGAAGCAGCCTATTGATTTTTAGCTACTCCTTCACGAGGGATTGCATGCCGTTTCTCAAGTGCTCCGAAATGCGGGACTGGGACATCGTTGTCGACTCCGAAGCGATTCCGTCCGAAAAGTATGCGGCACAGGAATTTCAGCGTTTTTTTGAGCAAGCCGTAGGCTTTCTTCTTCCAATACATAATACGAATGGCGGTGCTTCTAACCATGTCTACGTTGGCAACAGCGCAGCTTTGGCTGAAAGTGGCGTCATGGCTGATGTTTCTGAGCTAGGCGAAGAAGGCTTACATGTAATCATAAGGAAAAATCTTTTAGCCATTGTTGGGGGGAGACCCAGAGGCACGCTTTACGGCGTGTACCAGTTCCTCGAAGACGAGTTGGGGGTTTGGTTTCTGACCCACGACCACACGCATGTTCCTGATTCTTCCAAAGCAAGGATTCCGTGCAGAGAATACGTCTACAAGCCTCCGTTCAGTTTCCGTTGGAGCTACTATGCGGAGAACTCGAAACGCCCCGATTTCGCAGCTCGACTACGTGTAAATACGGTCACAACCGACGAGAAACTAGGAGGCAAAACAGGTCAGAACCTCATCAGCCACTCGTTCCACAAGCTGGTCCCATTCAGCAAGTACGGAAAGGACCATCCCGAGTACTACGCCTTGGTCGACGGCAAACGGGACACGAACACGGCTTGGAGCGGTCCGCAGCTGTGCGTGACGAACCCCGAGGTGGTTAAGGTTGCAGCTGAAAACGCAATCCGATTTTTGAACGAGCACCAATTCAGTAACATCAGCGTCAGTCAGGCGGACACGGACAAGTACTGCCGTTGCGACAGGTGCCAAGAAGCCAACGTGCGCGAAGGCAGTCCCATGGGGTCTCAGCTGGCTTTCGTTAACGCCGTCGCTGAGCTGGTCGAAAAGGCGCATCCGAACGTTAAGGTCGGAACGTTGTCTTACTGGTACACTCGGAAGCCGCCTAAGACCATTCGTCCGCGGCGTAACGTTCAGATTCAGCTATGCAGCATCGAGTGTTGCACTTTGCATCCGATTGACGACCCTAGCTGCCCGAGGAACACGGAGTTCTGTCGCGACGTGAACGAGTGGGGCAAGATTTGTGGCGACGTTTGGATTTGGAACTACAACACTAACTTTACAGCTTACGACCTGCCCTTTCCGAACCTGCGAAGCATCGGTCCGAACGTTCGCTATTTCCTGCGCAACAACGCGAAAGGCGTGTTCATGCAGGCAAACGGGAACGGGACTTCGGGCGAGCTTTCTGACCTGCGGAACTACGTTATTTCGCGGCTGCTATGGAATCCCAGTCTTGACGACCAGAAACTTATCGTGGAGTTCGTGAAGCTGCACTACAAGTCTGCCGCTCAGCCGATTCTGGACTACATCGAAATGCTGCATGACAACGCCGAGGAGTCAGGCGTGCATCCCAACTGTTTTCCTAAGCCTGAGGAGGTTGGGCTTCGCCCCGAAATCGCCCGCAAAGCCCTCGATTTCTTTAACAGGGCGTTGGAACTTGCGGGTGACGAAGCTGTCCGCGCGAGGGTGGAGAAGGCTTCCATCTGCGCATACAGAGCCATGATTGAGGCGGGAGGCGCCTTGACCAAGGCTGAGCTCAAGTCCATCGTTGACCGCTACGTCGCACTGTGCCTGCGTTACGAAATGACGTTTGCTGCGGAACACAAGGAATCTTCCCAGTTCTTCGAAGAACTCAAGCAACGAGTAAAAGACGCTTCATGACCGTTTGAAGGGCAGCTGACTGAAAGAAACAACGGATTTTTTTTCTCTATTGTTTCACAATCGTTGTCTCATTACTTTCCGTCTGGTCTGATTTGTTCAACAATGGGAAATGCTGTTTGACCAACAAACCGTGCGAGACCCCGTCTGTTTTGTTCAACAAC
>CAZRIK010000010.1:0-31017 GCA_964600125.1 uncultured Candidatus Bathyarchaeia archaeon | reverse complement strand
AAATATGAAGGTTACTAATATACACGCATATACAATGGATTAGATAAGTTTAAATTGCCAATCCTCATTCATTCATTGAAAACCAAAAAATAACCTTAATCAAACCAAACAAAAGTTTACATCAAAAAGGTCATCATTTGGGTGAAAGAATTGAGCAGACGGAAACGAAGAGCACCACGCAAAGAAGACAGAACGAAAAAGCTTCAGGAATGGAAGCCACGTACACAACTTGGCAGGCTAGTCGTAGAAGGCAAAATTAATTCGCTGGAAGAAAGCTTCGCCGAAGGCATGAAGATTCGCGAACCCCAAATAGTGGACATGCTTCTTCCAAACATAGAAGAAGAAGTCATCAACGTAAGCCTGGTTCAAAAACAATCCGACGCTGGCGAAAAATCAAGGTTCAAAGCCATAGTCGTTGTCGGAAACCGAGATGGATACCTCGGATTAGGCGCAGGGAAAGCTCCCCAAGTTCGAAACGCAATCGAGAAGGCAGCTGCTGACGCTCGGCTTAACATAACAATTGTTAGAAGAGGATGCGGAAGCTGGGAATGCGGATGCGGACTACCTCACAGCTTGCCATTCGAAACTGTCGGTAAACGAGGCTCAGTGAAAGTTAGAATCATTCCTGGCCCAAGAGGTTTAGGGCTGGTCGCAAGTGAAGGCGCCAAATCAATCCTTAAACTCGCAGGAGTAAGAGACTGCTGGACAAAAAGTTTCGGTTCAACAAGGACGGTTCCTAGCTTCGCCTACGCTGTTTTTGATGCGCTCAAAAAAACCTTTGAAATGGTCACGCCGAAAGATTGGGTGTAACACAGATGGAAAAAGCTCAGAAATGTTTGGCTGTCATCCGAATTCGCGGCACAATCGACTTAAGGGGCGAAACCAACGACACAATGAAGATGATGAATCTGAACTATAACTGTAACGCCACTCTCATTGATGACCGACCAAGCTACTTGGGTATGCTGCATAAAGCACAAAGCTACATTGCGTGGGGAGAGCCAACGGTTGAAACAATCGCCCTGCTTCTAAAGGCAAGGGGCAGAATCAAAGGCAACAAGAAACTCACTGACGAAAATGCCCAGCAACTTGGGTACGAAACCGTGGAAAAGCTAGCAGAAGCTTTGCATGGAAACAAGGTTGAGCTTAAAAACCTTAAAGACGTGAAACCTGTCTTCCGCCTTCATCCCCCAAAAAAGGGATACAAAAAAACCGTTAAAAAAAGTTATCAAGCAGGCGGAGAATCTGGGTATCGGGGAGAGGCCATAAACGAACTCATTAAACGCATGGCATGAAATGATTGAAAGAGGAATTATGGGATGCCACACGATCTCAGAAAAGTAAGAAAAATGCGCGGTTCAAGAACTCACGGATGGGGGCAGATTGGGCAGCATAGAAGAAGCGGGTCCAGAGGCGGGAAGGGGCACGCTGGGATGCATAAGCACAAATGGACCTACATTCAAAGGTACGAGCCTGACCACTTCAGCAAAGACAAGTTTAAACCTCCGAACCAGACGGAATCCAACATCATAAACCTGAAGCAGCTCGAAGAAATCGCCTACAAGATGCAGCAAGCAAGTAAAGGTAAACGCGAAAAAGTGTCGATTGACCTGAAAGAAATGGGTTACGACAAACTTCTAGGCTCAGGAAAAATTTCGGTTCCCATATCAGTCAAAGTTCCGTCGTGCTCTGAAGTGGCTAAGAAAAAGATTGAAGAATCAAACGGCGAAGTAATAACTGAAGCTACCTAGTTCCACGTTTCAAATACACACGCAACACAACGCATATAGTTACATAAACATAAACCAAGATACAGAAAGCCGCTGAGGGAAAAAAAGGTTGCCTGGAAGATTCCTCAAAACGTTTGAACCCGTAATGAGGATAATCCCTGAAGTTAGAGCTCCAGAACGGAAAGTCGGGTTCAACGAAAAAATTTTGTGGACAGCCGTAGCACTCATAATCTACCTTGTCATGAGCTATGTTCCTCTTTACGGGCTTCAGGCAACGCAGGAAGTGTCGGCGATGCGCATAATCTTTGCTTCAACAAAGGGTTCATTGATGGAACTCGGAATCGGTCCCATCGTCACGGCGGGCTTGATTCTGCAGATGCTTGCTGGCTCAAAGTTCATCAATGTTGACTTCTCTAATCCTGAAGACCGCTCCTTGTTTACTGGCGTGAGCAAAATCTTCTCAATCATCCTCACGGGTTTTCAAGCTTCGGCATATCTGATATGGGGGATATACAGCACCTTGCCCATGGTTCAATCGATCATAATCTTCACTGAACTGATGGTTGCAGGAATACTGCTGATGCTTCTTGATGAGATGGTTCAGAAAGGGTGGGGAATAGGAAGCGGAATCAGCCTGTTCATCCTTGCGGGTGTAGCCCAAACCATAATGTTATCATGTTTCCAATACTACACTGTAGGCGAATCAGACGGGTCTTCGAGACCCTTCGGCATCATATCAGCCCTAATCAATTATTTAATTTCGGGCGGTTCAATGAACAGCCTCGTCCTTAGCCCCTCGGGATGGCCGAGCATAGTAGGTCTTCTCACAACAGTCGGGGTCTTCCTCTTCGTGATTTACGTTCAAGGCATAAAGGTTGAGCTCCCAATCGCCCACGCCCAGTTCCGCGGATTCAGGGGCAAATACCCAATCAGCCTCCTTTACGTTTCTAACCTGCCAGTCATCTTCGCCTCAGCTCTCTTCGGAAACGTTGTTCTGTGGTCTCAGCTCCTTTGGAATAACTACAAAGAAAGCAGCTGGGCTTCCATAGTAGGTATCTTAGGAACCTTCAACCAAACAGGCAGCAGCCCAGTCCCCACGGGAGGGCTTGCCTACTATGTGACCGCTCCAACGAAGGGATTCGTTGACGTAATGGGGGACCCCTTCAGGTACCTCATCTACGCAGCGATACTCGTCGTATTCTGCATCTTCTTCTCCATAGTCTGGCTTCAGGTGGGAGGACTAGACCCGAAAACGGTCGCAGGCCAACTTGTCGACTCGGGAATGCAGATACCGGGCTTTAGAAGGTCCGAAAGGCCGATTGAGTCTTTGCTGAACAGGTACATCCCAGCGGTGACGGTTCTCGGCGGCTTAATAGTGGGATTGCTCGCGGTGGTTGCTGACTTTTTTGGCGCATTCGGCACAGGCACAGGCATCCTTTTGTCCGTCGGCATTGTTTACCAGTATTACCAGCAGCTGATGCAGGAACGTGTCGAAGACATGTATCCAAGTTTAAGACGTTTCCTCGGAGGCTAAAAAGGATTGTACGACACACCAATTTTTTACGCGTTCGTCGTGTTTATCGTGACATTCGTTAGTTCGCTTGCTTCATTTTTTATTAGGCTTAGGTTCGCGAACCCGCAGGACACAGCTAAATGGCAAGAAGAAACGAAAAGGTATAATGCAGACAAAGAAGCAGCCAAAAAGTCGGGCGACAAGAAGCTTACTGCGCAGTTGAGGAAGCAAGAAAAGCGAATCAGCCAGATCCAATCTAAGATGATGAAGGGGCAGCTAATCAGCCTCGTCGTGATAATGATAATGTTTTTTGCCATATGGCAGGTTCTCGGTTCCTACATTTTAGGCAAAAAAGTAGCATTTTCGCCGTTCTACATTCCGTTCTTGATGGACGCGAGCAGTACGCCACCGTACGAGCTGCCTTTTGTTGCTTGGTACTTCGTCTGTTCGTTCTTTTCAAGCACCCTGCTTCAACGCCTCTTCGGAACGGGTTCCGGAATGGGACCTCAGCTTGGGACAACAAGATAGTGCTTGGTGGGGGCTAAACAATGCGGCAAGAGCCCAGAGAAAAGGGTAAGAAGAAAAAAACTGTCATCTGCATATCAGGAATGGCTGGTTCTGGAAAAAGCACGGTCGCTAAACGGCTCGCAGAGTATTATGGGCTCAAGTACTTTTCAGGTGGAGACGCACTTAAAGCCGTAGCAGCTGAAATGGGCCATAAAACAGCTGGCGAAGGATGGTGGGAAACCGCTGAAGGCATCAGGTTTCTTGAAAAGAGGCTGGGCAACCTTGAGATTGACAGAAAGGTCGATGAAAAACTTCTAGGCTGGGCTAATCGGGGGGGAGTAGTATTGGATAGCTGGGCGATGCCGTGGCTGCTTAAAAGGGGAGTCAAAATTTGGCTTGAAACATCAGAAAAGGTGAGGGCTCAACGTTTGGCAGAAAGGGACGGCTTAGGTCCAGAAGACGCTCTCAGATTTCTCAGAGAGAAAGAGGCTAAGACAAAAGCAATCTACAAAAAGCTTTATGGGTTCAAGCTCGGTGAAGATTTTGAGCCTTTCCAGCTTATTTTGGATGTTGACTTGCTTAGCAAGGACGAAGTGTACGAAGCCCTGCGATTGGCAATAGATAATCTAGTTAACAATAACATTGTTTCCTGAAAGCGTTTGAATGCATAAAAAGACAGGGATTAATCATATTCTATTCAGCAGGAGAACAGAACCGAAGTGGGCAAAGCACAATACAAGGTTGAAGGCGGAAAACTCGTCAAGGTTCAACTCTGTTCCGAAAATGGCAAAATAGATGAAGTTAAGATCACTGGGGATTTTTTTCTTCACCCAGAAGAGTTAATCGAAGAGCTAGAAAAAACGTTAGAAGGGTCAGAGATTAACGAAGGGCTCCTTACAGGACAAATAAAGGCTTTTATTAAAAAACACAAGGCTGTCCTGTTAGGTGCGACTCCAGAAGACTTCGCTAAATGCATCATGATGGCTGGCGAGAAAAGTGACTGAACAATGGCGGCTCTTGGACACGGGATTTCATGATGCCTTCTACAATATGGCTTTAGACGAAGCTATAGCGGTTGCACGGTCCAAGAATCTCGTACCCAACACGTTAAGGTTTTTCAGGTGGAAGCCTTCCGCTGTTTCAATCGGCTACTTCCAAAGCATGGATGAAGAGGTTGACACAGCCGCCTGCGACAGTAAAGGCATCGATTACGTGAGGAGACGGACTGGCGGCGGAGCGGTCTACCACGACAGAGACGGAGAATTAACTTACAGCATGTTCATAAACTTGGAACATCGTCTAGTTTCTAAGGATTTTCAGGAAACTTACGGGACACTTTGCTCTGGGCTTGTAAAGGGACTGCGTTTCTTGGGGGTTCAGTCTGAGTTTAAGCCCATCAACGACATTGTTGCGGGAGGCAAGAAAGTTTCTGGCAACGCCCAAACCCGAGGGATGAACGTTGTGCATCAGCACGGCACCATACTTTTGGAGGTTGACCCTTCACTGATGTTCGCAGTTTTGAAGGTTCCGGACGAAAAAATCCGAGACAAACTGATTAAGTCCGTCGAGGAAAGAGTCACATCGTTACATGGGCTTCTCAAAAGAGAAGTGAGCTTCGATGAGCTTAAAGAGGCTCTCGTAAAGGGGTTCGAAGCGTCCTTCAAAATAAGGTTGGCGCAGGGAGCACTGACTGAATTTGAGGAGCAAAAGGCGGCGGAGCTGAAGACCGAAAAATACACAAAAAAAGGATGGAACTTCAAAAGGTAGTAACTGCACAAAGGTTCTTCAGGGGGACACAAGAGATAAAATTGTTGCGCCATATTCTATGTTCAGATATGCATGACGGTGAGAAGGTCGAGACTGGAAATTTACGTTGACATACTCAAGACTGTGAGGTCAGGCGTTAACAAGCCCACCGCCATTTTGTTTAGATGCAATTTGGCTTGGAAACCTTTTGTGGGAATTTTGGGAACACTCGTGAACAACAGCCTTATTGAGGTGGTTGACAGGGGAACCCGTAAAACGTATAAGCTTACCGAAAGAGGCCAAGAATTTCTTAAGCAATTCGAATCAACCGAAGTGTTCATTGCGACCCTTAGAAAGCCAAAAAAAAACAGACAGCATTTTGGATTTGTGTTGAAAAATATTAAGAATTTTGTGTTTCTTATTTGTTCAGAAGGCTACTATTCGAAGAATGAGCCAAGATGTAAAGTCGCCAACCATTAAGGCTGCGATGAATCCCGCTGTAACAAACACTAGGAACGGCAGACCGGGAGTTACCCAAATTTTTGCGTGCAGTTCGGTTAAAAACTCGTCTTGCTGAGATTCTTTCTGGTCATCGTCTTCTAAGCGAGGAGTCACCTTCAGGTGTCTGATGACTTTACCATCTTCTGCTCTTGAGAACCTTTCTAACAGCATGTAGTGAGACCCGCCCTTCACCTTTTCCGAATCCACTTTGAAGCCTGTGGCGAAAGCTACGATTTTGCTCCATAACGGTTCCTTCTCGAGACCTTCGAACATTTTTTCTCCCTTTACCGTCATTCGGCAAAGGTTGTATGCTGTGATGGCGATTACAAGCAGCGATGAGCCCAGTACGGAGTTGACTAACACCGCCAGCGGGAAGAAGGGGACGAGAACCGTAACGTATTCATGAACGAACATTGGGTAGACGGGCAAAGCGAGGGACAGGCAAATCAAAGCCTTGGAGTCTGCTCCTCCGAAAAAGCCCGCGTAGAAAAGCACTAAAGCGATGATGGTTGTCAGTCCTATGGAAGCCAGCCACTGGATTGGGACTTCGCTGAACATTTGGTTAGTAACGAATTGCAGCAAAAGTAAAGCTAAGCCTACTGGACCGTAGATTAGCCACATTTTGTTTGTGACTTCCCGCGTTTTGAAGTCGTACCACGAGCAGAGAACGAGGAAGAAGAGGCTTAGTAGCACGCGGGAGGCTTCGAGCCATTCAATCATTGTTTCCACCAATGTAACCAGACTGAGACGTTAACACGGAACATTATTCCATAGAGACTGGTTGATGCGTAAATATTTCGCTTATGGACTCGGAGACCACACCCTCAGACGATGCCTAACAAAAAAGGCGATGACTCTTCGAACAGCGGTTCATCGGATTTATCTGGTCTGATTTGTTCAACAATAGATTTTTTTGTTTGAACAACAATCCGCGAAGACCTGTCTGATTTGCGGCGCAACTGTTCTGTTGTTTTGGGGCGCAAGTCAGAGATTATGGAAAACAAACTGTATCAAAACGTGTTTGTTTCCATGTTTCAGAACAATTGCGCATTAGTTTGAGTTAGTCTCTGGGCTGCACGGATTATTTTTTGAAGGCAGATTATTGTTCAGTTGTTGTTCCGTTTATTTTGTCTACGTTTTTTTGGAATGTACATGTTTGCAGACGGTCTATTTTTTGTCTCTGATGGTTTTGTAATACTTACTTTGAAGACAGACGATGTCTTCATAACTCATTTATCAACCGTAACCTCACAAGTTCGTTCAACGGTGAAAAAACGTTGTGTAAAAACATAAATAAAGATAAGAGGGCTTTGAGTCCAGTAATCGCAACCGTCATCCTGATATCGGTCACCATCGTCGTCGCAGTCTCCGTAGCCTACTGGATGGGCGCAATAGCAGGCGGATACACCTCATTCGAACAGATAGAACTACCATCGATCTACGCAGAGGTTATTACTTCACCATCCGATGGTTGGAACATTACCATTGATCTCAAGAACACTGGATCAGCTGACGCTACAGTGGACAATATATACATTAACAGCATGCCGCTTGATGATTACCCAACAGGAGATGTAACACTATATGGACCTGATGGTGCAGCGGTCACACTATCTTCAATAAGTATGAGCGTCGGTAACGGGAACACTGAAACAATTGTCCTACAACTCGAACAAAGCGAAACTGACGGCTTCACAGCTGGTACCCGAATAGAAGTCAAAATACACACTGCTGCTGGTAAAGACTACCCGACATCAGTTAGGCTGCCATAATCAGCTTAGCCCCCTTTCCCCTCTTTATTTTCCTTTTTTCTTAGTTATTCCGCTGGCACTGGAGGAGTATTAAGTGGTCTTTAGGAATCCATCATTAGTTCGTAACAACATCGCTCTTTCAGAGGTTATTTCTTCCATCATTTTAACCAGTGTCATGGTAGTAATCATTGTAACAGCTTCATTTTATGCCAATGACGTTCTCAGCTTCAACGTTGAAAGCGTCCAGTTTGATCAGGCAGTCAACGCCATTCTGAGCCTAGAAAGAGTGGCACAAAAAATCATGTTTAGACCGCAATCAACGGGGTCTGTTAAAACAAGCTTTGTGACGACAGATCCCTGTTTTGTTCAAGAAGGAACCATGATCGTTTTCATTGACGGAAACGAAACAACATCCATTATCGTGAACAGCTTTAAGGTTGAGGGAGGTGAGCGCGTAGGCGTTTCTTATAGCCAATACTATCTTGGCAGTAGTTCATTGTTGCTCGTTGGCTTGGACGATTCACTGAGCTGTGTGCAAAAGTACCAAGACCAAGGAGCTTGGGTTTCGCTTGATTACAGCAGGATAAGGTGCGTTTACTGTGGAGAAATGAACTATTACGAAGGCACAAGTCCCGAGCCAGTCAAAAGAAACGTGATCGAAATAACGGCAATCAGGCTAAGTTCAGACGAAATAAGCCCTCTCGACAGATCACGCATCATCCTGAAAAACACGGGAATCCAAACCCAACAGATTGAACACGGCACCGGCGATTTTGACATTACAGTTCAATTTTCTGGCGATGAGGACTCTGTTTCCTTGACTGAACTTGGCGGAAACGCGACGCTGTCAACCTTGATTAACCTTTCAATCATAGACTTGGAGATCACTGTTCTCGGAGGCGGGTAAATGGGCTCCGTCAGCCTAACACATCTTGTGGGAACGGTTTCTCTGATGCTGATCTTTCTTTCCGTCGGGTCATACTATTCCATGTCCATAGCCTCACTCAAAAACGAAGTTATCACGGTTCAACTCAGCAAAATCGCCGACTACATCAGCTCCGACATGATAGACCTTGTTTCGCTATGCTACGTCGGCGAGCTGAATCAACTGTTGATCAAAAACCTCACGCTTCCAGCGGGCTTAACAGCGTACGGATACAACATGACCGTTGAGAAGATAGGGCAAAGCATGCTTGTTCGTGTTTACCTGATCTCCGACTCTTTGGTTTACGGGGAATACGCCCTTCCATGGTCAACAGAAAGCAACATCAAAGTCTACAACGGTTCGGACGCTGAGGTCGAGAATTGCATCCAGTCTGAAAGACCCAGCCTTACACCAAAGCTACAAGTCGATAACTTGGACACTGGCATAGTGGTCTGGTGCGTAAAAATCGAAGACCAGATCACAATTGGGCTGGGACTGATGAGCTAAGCATGAGGATGCATGAAAAATGAACGCAATATACGAGTATGTTCTGGCTGGCTTCATGATGTTCGTGATGCTTATGGCTCTCCATTCCAACCTGCAGACCCTAATCTCTGACACAACAGCCCTAATTATGCAGGAAGACTACAACATGGCGGAAAGCCTAATAGACATGATTCTGCTGTCCCCAGGCAACCCCCCAGACTGGAGCTCAACGAACCCCGTCCTATTCGGGCTTGCGGCTCAAGAAACCATAGACACGTACGTTCTTGGCTCAAAAAAGGTCATCAGACTAGACGAGAACTATAATGGCTCCTCATACATTTCGCCGGGGGAGCTCAGAAGCCTTCTCGGACTGACTTCAGGCATCAACCTCATCATAAGGATAACGCCCATCTTCCCCATCGGCATCCAACCGCAAGGAAACGGAAAATACGAAATAACAGTCACAAACCATAGAGGCGTCCCCCTAGCGAACGTCAACGTAACTGGATATTACGTGCCGGAATCTTTAGGTTCAAGCAGCGAAAGGTTCCAAGAACAAACCATAACAGGGATAGACGGTTCGTGCACGTTGGATTTTGGTCAAGAAAGACTTGATTATGTTCTGGTTGTTTGTGCGGACCTTATTGGAGTAAAGACGATGCAGACTTCCCCCTCGTACTTGGAGGTCAGGGTCGAAGGAGGCCAAGTCATCCAAAGCGAGGTTCCACTAATCACCAGCATCAACTATACTTCGGGTTCATTTTTTGGCTTAAACACGGATTGGGCTGCCCGATACGTCGAAATCGACGGCTTCACGTACTATTTCGAGCTTGAGGTTTGGAGGTGACGAGGAAGACGATTAACGACAATAAAGGGCAGATGAGAGTAATCGAGGCGTTGATTGCGTGCATCCTCTTGATAGGCGGTCTTTCAGCTGCCACCTACCTTTCCAGAGTCAGCGTTTCAGTTGAAGACAACAGCATTGACGAAGCTGGAGAGAACATTTTCGACGTGCTATGCGACTCTGACGTCGTTCACAGGATAATGGAGGGCGGAGACTTCACGGAGGCTCAGCTGAAAACACTCATCTCAACCCTTCTTCCGCCAAGCAGCGTGTTTGCCGTGTATTTTGGCAGTTCCATGACAAACGAGACGTTGCTGAACGCCACAAACATGAGTTCAGGTTCGTATTCGAGCCTCAACGCTTTCTCAGGGTACGGAACCTTCACAATCTCGTTGCCTCTCTCGCAGGTAGAGTACCAGCCAGTCGACGTAATGCTGGTCATGGACGTTTCAGGAAGCATGGGGGAAGATTATGACGAGACGCACACGAAGCTTGACCTCGCTAAGGCTGCCGCTGAGACTTTTGTGGGCCAACTTAACATGTCCCGTGACAGAGTTGGGCTTGCGTCATTTTCCACTGGGGCGACGCTGGACTGTCCTTTAACGAATGACACTGCGACTATCAATTCTGAAATAGACGATTTGAGCGCGAACGGGTACACCAACATGGGCGGCGGCATATGCAGATCGAACGAAGAGTTCGTTAACAACGGCAGACCTGACGCAGTGTGGGTCATGATTCTGCTTTCGGATGGTGTGGCAAACTATTACTTTAACGAAAACGGTCAACCCGTGTACGACAGTACAGCGACCCAAACCACGTCAGGGCAATACGCGGCGCAATACGCCGTTGAACAGGCGGAATGCGCCAAGATGCTGTTGAATAAGGGAGTCATAATCTACACAATCGGTTTAGGGTTTGCGTATTTGGATGAGGATTTGCTGAAAGATATCGCTTCCGACGAAAGCAAGTACTTTAACGCACCGACTGCTGACCAGCTGGGGTCAATTTACGTCATAATATCCAAAGACATCCTCCTGCAAGTCAGATACGACATTATCGTTATCCAGCTCTACATTCAGGGGTCCGGGTGAAGCATGAAAAAAATTCTCAGGAACCAGAAAGGGCAGTTCCTTGTTGCTTCGGCTCTGCTGATTGCCATCTTGTTCATTTCGGTCACTTCTTTGCTGAGCTCGACTACTTTAACTGACGTTAAGCTTCTCAAAGACGACTTCCGAAAAGACTCGATGCAGATCGTCTCGAACTTCCGTGGAGCCTTAACCCTAGCCATCGCCGACGTTTCCAACGAACTGGAGCTCAGGTCACGCTTGTACAATTACACGTGTTACTCGACTTTAGAGGAATATCCTGAGGCAGAAACTTACGGGGAAAAGTTGTTGGCCACGTGGCACAAGACAATCCTGCAACAATACGCTGGTCGCTCCCTAAACCTCAGTGTAACGGACCCAGTCTTCGAATGCAACTGGAACACCTCTGGATACTACTCAAAAGTGTACGCCATCATGAACTTGGACATATTATCCTACGGATTCTACGGATTAAAACAGAACGTAACTTCGGAACTGAGTCTCCAAATTTTGGACGGAGAACAAGTCGGCAACGAAGTTGCAGTGACATTCAAGTTACTGAAGGAGAAAGGTCTTCCCGTAACTGATCTTGACCCTTCGTTTATTAGGGTGCTTTACACGAAGGTGGGAGGCATCGAAAACTATTTTGTTGACGCGAACCAGTCGATAGTTGGATTAAATTACCTAGGGAGTGGAGTTTACAACGTAACTTTTTCCGCAATCGACTGCGAACTGCCAGCCAAAATAAAACTGGTTCTCCGCGATGATAGAGGGATAGTTGTCGCCGCCATCCCAGAGAATGGCACGCAGGTCAGCATCAAACTTCCCGACAGTTATTCTGACGAAATTGGTCCAGTAACGACTAATGTGTTGTGTAATCCAAACCCATGCGCTAAACCGTCCGTGACAAGTTTAACTGCCTTGATCGACGACACATCTACAGGAGCCAACTTTGTGATGGCAGCTGAATACTTCGTTGACACCGTCGGCGAGAACGGAACTGGAACTCAATTAAGCGCCTTAGATGGCTACTTCGACTCCGCGTACGAAAATGTGGGGGGGCAACTGAATGTTTCCAGTTTATCCCTAGGATCGCACACCATTTACGTTCATGGGATGGACGCTGCTGGAAACTGGGGGAACTTCAGCTCTGTGGTTCTGAACGTCACAGAATACCAACAAAAGATGCACATTTCGGACGTCAGTGTACGCGCCATTCCTCACAGGTGGTTCTACATCTACGGAGTGGCAACAGTGACCGTCTTAGACGCAGAAGGAAAGCACGTTGCAGGAGCATTGGTGTATGGTCACTGGAGCGGCTCAGTTACCGGAAGCGTGTTTGGCTGGACTGGAACGAACGGCAAAGTAGCTTTTTACTCTGACGACGTCTTTTACTGGAGGGGGAGAGGTTGGTTCTGGGGAAGGTTGATGTTCACTTTCACAGTTGACAACATAGTAAAGAGTAACTGGGTTTATGACGAATCCGCAAACGTTGAGACAAGTGACACTGATTACTACCCATGAGACAACTGCCCAGCGAGTAGCCATGTTTTCAGTATGTTTTCAAAGTATATAGTAAATGTTCATAAACCATTTATCAATTGTGACTTCAGCTTTTTCCATATCAACCTGTAAGCCCTAAAAAGAACCAGCGGTTTCTCCGCTTTAACGGATGAATATGAATGGAAAGACTGAAAGAAACATCAGCGTCGATAAACATTAAAGCAGAGACAAAAAAATTGAAGCTAAAGGAGAAACCTAAACCTAAAAAGGGCAGCTTTTTTACGAAACTTTTTTCTAGAAAAGAAAAATCGCCGAAACCAACTGCCAAGTTGGAAGAGAAAGAGAAGCAGGACACAAACAATGTTTTAATTGAAACCTACTGGATACACAATCCGCTTGCTAAAGTCAACATCGTTTCATCCGAGGGCGGATTAAAGTACATCGCCGATGAAGTGAAGCTCAGTCCCAGAGAAGAAAAAACCTACAAGCAAATCGTGTCTCTCATAACGAAGGAGCTTTCATCGCCAGAAACTCTGGCCATAGACATCAACGCCTACATTCTTTCAGAAGCCAAAAGACTGGTCAAAAAATACAAAAGCAGCGTAGGAAGGTTCAAAGCGGACTCTTGGGAGAGGATATATTTCTATGTCGTCCGCGACTTGGCAGGATACGGCAGCCTCGACGTGCCAATGAACGACCCGAATATCGAAGACATCTCGTGCAACGGACTCAACCGCCCGATCTATATTTGGCACAGAAAATACGAAAGCATCCCCACAAACATCGAGTTCACCCAAGAATCGGAATACGACAACTTCATAGTAAAACTCGCCCACATGGGAGACAAACACATCTCAAGCGCACACCCCATGCTTGACGCCATGCTTCCAGGCAAACACAGGCTTGCAGCCACGTACAGGAGGGAAGTCTCAACCTTCGGAAGCAGCTTCTGCGTGAGAAAATTCCGCGAAGACCCGTTCTCCGTCATTGACCTAATCAGCATAGGAACAATCGACGCGACCCTTGCCGCGTACTTCTGGATTCTCTTGGAAAACAAGATGAACATGATGCTTATTGGGGGAACAGGCGCGGGGAAAACGAGCACGTTGAACGCCCTTATCAGCCTGATGAGACCGCATGACAAGGTAGTGACGGTTGAGGAAATCGCTGAACTCAACACCCTGCACGAAAACTGGGTTCAACTCACAAGCAGACAAGGCTTCAAGTTTGGGCAAGCGGACGAAACGTCGATCAGCCTCTTCGACCTCGTTAAGCTCAGCCTCCGTTACAGGCCAGACTACATCATCGTCGGAGAGATAAGAGGAGAAGAAGCCTACGCCCTTTTTCAGGCGGTTGCGACTGGTCACGGCGGCATCTGCACGATGCATGCTGACAGTTTAGACCACGCTGCTAAACGGTTGACGTCGCCTCCGATGAACGTGGCTGAGGTTTATGTTCCTCTCATGAACGTTGGGATGTACGTTTCGAGGGTGGAGCTCCCGCAAAAGAGGATGGGTCTGTCTTTCGGAAGAAGAGCTAGGAACGTCTGGGAAATCGTTGAATACGGCAAGTACAACCTCATTTCTGAATGGTCGCCCACGGAAGACACGTTCCACACTAACTTAGAAAAAAGTTACCTCCTTGACCAAATTGCCACAAAAAAAGGTTTGACCAAAGACGACCTCATTGCAGAGATTAAACGGAGAGAAAAGAAGCTCGACGAAGTCCTGAAATCGGGGAAGAGAAGCCAGAATGACGTTACACAAGCCATCATAGAATACTACGATTGCGTGAAGAAGGAGAAACTGGACAAAAGACCCAGAATAACGAAACCGAGGTTGATGGCGCAACTTGAAACGCTGCCTAGCTCACTCGCCACGTAAAGGGGGATGATGAAAAAACATGCTTGAGGACTTCTGTTACGCACACTTCAACGGTTTCGGGCGCGGCTTGATGAGACTCTTCAAAGGGATAGAAACCGACATGGAAGCAGCGAACATGAAGCTTCACCCCGAAGTGTACCTTAGCATGATTGGCTTCGTCACTTACATGGTGACAAACGTGTCCGCCATTCTGTTGCTCCTGCTGTTCCTCAACGTCATCCCGTTTCTCCTGCCGCTCCCATTTATGCTGCTTATTCTGGTCATGCCTCCAGTTTTCACTTTGCTGATTGGCGGCGTCGTCCCGAAGGTTATTGCGTCAAACAAGATTTCTGGGCTTAAGAACGAAATTCCTTACGCGTCGATGTACCTGAGCGTCATGACTAGCGGAGGGCTTACTCCCTACGCGAGCCTGTTGAGGTTAAGGGAGACCGATTTACTTCCGAAGCTCAAAAACGAGATACAACGCATCGAACGAATCATCCTTTCAACGGGCATGGACCCCGTGTCCGCGATGGCGAAGGCTGCGAAGACTTTGGGCTTAAAGGAATACAAGGAGTTGCTGCTGGGTTACGCCTCGACGATGAGGACAGGCGGCGACGTTCTTCATTACTTGTACAGCCAAACGGAGTCGATGTTTAAGAGGATGGCTATACGGATCAAGGCGATGGGCGACCACATGGCGATGCTTATGGAAGGCTACACGATCATCGCCATCCTTGGGACTCTCGGAATTTACATGATATTCATTGTGTCCTTGAGCTTTCCGCAGTTTCAGGCTATGCCTCCAGAAACGTTCTTTTTCTTCTCGTTCGCCCTCTTACCCGGCATTTCAATAGCGTTCCTTTACTTCGCAGACACGATGCAAATAAATTACCCCATCTCCCAATGGAAGGCATACATAGCTTTGGCTGTTTCGGTGCCTGCTGGGCTTTTCGTGGTTACCCAGATGGTTCTGCCGTATTTTAATTTGACTTTCTTTACCCTTCCGTTCATTCCCGAAATCCCTGTAATATTGCGGAACATGCTTTCTCTTGAGGGGGGAACTGAGCCAGCTCTGGGTTTAGCGTTGAGCCTGATTACGTTGTCTCTGCCCATGGCCATCTTCGACTACCGTTATTCAGAGACCGAAAAAGGCGTCCTTGACGGCGTGACCAATTTTCTGAGGGACCTTGTTGAAAACAGGAAGACAGGGTTGAGTCCCGAAAAAAGCATTCAGTTGCTTGCGGAAAGAGACTACGGAAAGTTTTCGAGATACATTAAGCTCATGAGCGCAGAGATTAGTTGGGGGATTCCGTTAAGGCAAATATTCGAAGATTTTAAGAGCCGAGTCAAAAACTGGCTGTGCTTGGTTAACCTTTACCTCCTCATTGACACGATTGAGGTTGGAGGAGGAACAGAGGAAAGCCTCGAGTCCTTGGCTGAGTTCGCTGAGGAAACTAGGGAGCTCGAAACTGAACGCAAGGCAAGTCTTGCCCCGCTTTTCCTTGTGCCTTACATGGGCGCGGGCATCCTGACGGTGACGACGTTGATGTTGCTGCAGTTGTTCACGAACATGAGCGCGATTGGAGGAGCACAAATCGCCACGGTGGAGCTGACGAAGATGCTTGTGACTCCCCTCATTCTTCACTCGTTCATTCTGGGCATAGTGACTGGGAAAATTGTTTCTGGAAGGGTCTCAGCGGGATTCAAACACGCGATCATACTCATAATAGTGTCCGTGGCAGGAATCTATCTGGCGACGCACATGAGACCATGACACAATGAAAATTTTTGAACGTTAGAGTGGTTTCATCCCTTCTTTTATTATGTTGTAAAAAACAAAATTGTGTTTACATAAATTGGTTCAATATTTGTTTCTGATACGTAGATGCTTTTCATAACTCTTTTTACCTATACCGCACAGCCATTCTAGTCTACAGTTCGATTTGTAGCAGCTAACCGTGATAGGAAGGATTAAGGTGAACAAGCAATCAATTAAGATATTTGTTTTCATGGCACTTTTAATAGGCATAAGTTTATCACAAAATGTTCCAGCAGGAATCAGTGAAGTTTCAGCTTTTCCTGTTGTTCCCTACACAGTTGTAAATTGGAATTACACGGGAAAACCGATGTCCCCAATCAAGGTGAACGAAGGCCAAATTGCGGTAGGCAACAATTGGACCTACGTCTGTAACCTTAAGGCTGGGGCAAAGTATCACATCTATTTCTACGGACAATGGATTGACTCAACACCTCTAGTCGATAAGACCGATTACGACATTTATGTTTACAACCCATTTGGTCAGCTTGAATCGATGCACACTGAGTCAGCTGGATTGCCCGAACACTTGGGCACAGCCGTCAATGAACCCTTCTTCATACCAGATTACTCTGGAAATTACAGCATTCTCGTGAAGAACGACGGCAAAGAAAGCAAGGGAGCCAAGGGTGGAACCCTCATGATTATCGAGCATCTGGAGTGCAACCAGTGGTATGAGGTTCACATGCAGGGAAAAGACACTGATAACGATCCCGCAGTGGACACTTACTGGGCTTACGAGTTCACAACGACATCTGGGCATGTTGAGGTTCCAGTCGTAGTTCCCGATTCTCCAGAATCAATCCTTGACATGTACGAAGCTCAGCTCTACCTGATGGCGAACCCGTCAGAAGGAACCGGAACCATATTGAACGGTGTGCCGTTGCCATGGGAACCCGGCTTGTACGGAAACGCCACTAGCTCTGGGTCAGCCACCTATGGAGGTTACAGATTAGATGCTGAAGGGTTCTATCATGCAAATGCGTCTGCGAGCTGCGAATATTATGGTCAAGACATGCTGGTCAATTACTCGTCTGGGTTAGCTTACAATCCAAGTCGTCTACTTCTGTACCATCTCGCCTTGATAGCTGAAGAGGGCGAAGGCACAATCAGGTTCATGTTCAAGACCGATTTCAATTCCCCAACATTAAACATCACGAACCCGATTGACAGAGCCAGTTCCGACGAAGATGTTGATGTAACCGCCAGCGCTGTTGACAACGAATCAGGACTGGAAAGCGTCACGTTGAATTACACCGTAAACAATTGGGTTAACTGGACTGCCGTCGAAATGGCTCCCTCAGTGGATGACACTTTTATGGCGACCATTTCAAGGCAGCTCGGAGGAAAAACCGTCAAATACAGAGTCACCGCTGTGGACGTGGCTGGAAACACCGTGACTAAGGAGAGCTCGTACACTGTGAAGATCACGTCGTACCTGTACATCGCGTTGTCTAAGACGGTCCTCCAAGGCGGAGGCACTACGCAGGTTGTTGGTTGGCTGTCGCGAGGTTTAGCTAGCGTGACACTTGACTTCGTTTGGCAGAGCACCCACACCTTGAGAACAGTGCAGGCTGGCTTGAACGGCTCCTTCACGTACGAATTTGCTCCAGATAAAGTTGGAACTTGGACGGTTTCTGCAAGTTGGCTCGGAGACCAAGAATGGTGGGAGGCATCCAGCGAATCTTGCTCGTTCAGCGTTCAGAAGATTTCAACTTCGGTAACGTGCAACGTCGGTAAAACAGCTGTGAATCTGGGCGAAGACTTGGATGTTGCAGGATACATTCTGCCTGCTGAGCGGAACATTAAAGTGGTTGTGAGTTTCACGAAGCCTGACGGCACAACGGTCACGAGAGAAGTCTACACGGGCTCTGACGGTTCCTACGAGCTGCTTGCGTTCCAACCGAACCTTAAGGGGCAGTGGCAGGTTCAGGCGAGAGTGGCAGGTGACGAGTTCCACCAGACCTCAAGCAGCAACACAGTAAGCTTCACTGTGAGCGATTCCTGGTTCAACGAGTACAAAATCTACATCATAGGCGCCGGAGGAGTTGCTGGAATAGTGGCTCTAGGGGTCTTCCTGTTCACGCGCAGCAAACCAGAAGTTGAGGAAGAATAAACAAGCCTTTCCGCCCCTTTTTTCACCATTTTAAACTGTACCTGAAGGCTTTTCGTGCCATTATGTCTACTGTCCAAGGTTTAGAACACCTGTTCTAAAACATAGAATTATGATAGCTGGGCTCTCTAAGATATGTTCCAGTGACAGACATGAACAGACACAGTTTAGCAAGATTGTCTTCTAACGGATACAAGTTCGTAACAAGATCATACACTGCGGTCATGACAGGAATGATGCTTGGCCTGATCGTGATGAGCTTAGCGTTGTCTCTAACATTCGTTCCCAGCACAGTAAATATTTCAGCAAGTTCAAGTTCAGTTCTTCAGAAATTTTCTTCATATTCGGAGCTCAAAACTTACTTAAACAACAGCGGCGGCTACTTTATCTACTTTAGACCCTATTATTACACCTTCGCAAGGGGAGGGCAGTCACTTTTATTAAGTGTTTATGAGGCGAACATCGTTGACTACTCGAAGACCAACATTCAGGTCGAGGGCGTCGACGAGGCGGACATCGTAAAAAGCGACGGCGAATACCTGTACATCGCTTCAGGCACCAACATCCTAATCATGAAGGCGTATCCAGCTGACGAAGCCGAAATCGTTGCGGAAATAGTCCTGAACGGAACCGTTTCTGGCCTCTTCGTGAACGGCGACAGGCTGGTCGTGTTCGAATCTTCGTACCAAAACATTGTATATGCTGGTTTAACTATCGCCGTCTATCCCTCGCAGACGCTGGTGCAAATCAAGGTCTACGACATCGCTGACAGGAGCAATCCCCTTCTTGTGAGGACCGTTTCTTCGGACGGGTGGTACTTCACTTCGCGAATGATTGGCGACTACGTCTACGTAATCGTGGACTCGCCTGCATACATTTACGAGGGCGAAATTACGCTCCCAATAATCATCGAAGAGGACGGAGCTGAAAGGGTCGAGGCCACGGACGTTTACTACATGAACGTCACGGACTACAGCTACGGCTTCACGACGGTCTTCGCCGTCAACGTCAAGGACGAAAGCGTCGAGCCTACCCATGAAACGTTCCTCGTCGGAGCCAGCAGCGCAACGTACGCGTCGGTGAACAACATTTACTTGGCTATTCCGAGCTACGACTACGAGGCAGGCACAGCAAGTACGAACATCGTGCGGGTGCAAGTGCAGGGAAACCTCATAACCAGCGAAGCCGCAGGACAGGTTCCTGGGCAAGTCCTGAACCAGTACTCGATGGACGAGTACGACGGATACTTCAGAATTGCCACCACAACAAGCAGCTTCTCAAGCCTGAATGCCCAAGCGACATCCAGCAACAACGTGTACGTTCTGGACATGAACCTGACCATTGTAGGCGCGTTGGAAAACTTGGCTCAAGGAGAAAGTATCTATTCTGCACGGTTCATGGGTTCAAGGTGCTACTTGGTCACGTTCAAAAAGATCGACCCGCTCTTCGTGATTGGGCTAGACAATCCTGCCGCTCCCACGGTTCTAGGGAAGCTCAAGATTCCGGGCTATTCCGACTACCTTCACCCCTACAGCGAGAACCTGCTGATAGGCGTCGGCAAGTGGACGGTTGATGCTGAGGAGGGCGACTTCGCATGGTACCAAGGCGTGAAGATAGCGTTGTTCGACGTGAGCGACGTTGAGAACCCGAGGGAAGTCGCGAATATCACCATAGGCGACAGGGGCACAGACTCCGACGTCCTGAGCGACCCCAAGGCTTTCCTGTTCGACAAGGACCGAAACTTGCTCGCGATGCCCATACTTCTGGCTGAAATAAACGAGAGCCAGTACCCTGAAGGTGTTCCTGATTACGCTTACGGCGACTACGTGTGGCAGGGGCTCTACGTGTTCACGATTACGGAAGACTCCATAGCCCTGAGAGGACGGGTCACGCACGTCGACGATGCCGAGGAGTTCATGAAAAGCGGATACTACTATTACTCAGAGTACTCCGTGACGCGCAGCCTATACATCGAAAACATGCTCTACTCGATCTCGGACGCGAAGGTCAAAATAAGCGACCTGACAAGCCTTGAAACAGTGAACGAGATTAGGCTGCCATAAAAGCCGTTAGAATCCCTTTTTCCTATTTTTTATTTAGTATCTTAAGAATTTTTTCGACTATGACTTCGGGCGGCGTCATCAGGTCGTCGCACCTGACGTCTTTCAGAAGCCCCTTTTTCCTGTAGTACTGTATCAGGGGTTCGGTTTTTTCGCGGTAGACGTTGAGCCTTTCCTGTATGACTTCGGGTTGGTCGTCGCGTCTCTGGAAGAGTTCGCCTCCGCAGTTGTCGCAGACGTCCTCCTTTTTGGGCTTCAGCGTCAACAGGTTGTAGATGGCTCCGCACTTCTTGCACGTGACCCTGTTCGAAAGCCGCGTGACAATGATTTGGTCGGGCACGTTCAGGTTCACGACGACGTCGATTTTCGAGATTTTCCCCAAAGCTTCAGCCTGATTGATGGTCCTCGGAAAACCGTCAAGTATGAAGCCCTTCTCGCAGTCGGCTTTCTTCAGCCTGTCCGCTAAGAGCTGGATAATGATTTCGTCGGGTACGAGCTCGCCTTTGTCGCTGTACTGCTTGATCTTTTTACCAAGTTCGGTTTGCGCCTTGATTTCGTCTCGGACCATGTCGCCCGTCGAAATGTGCGGAATGCCAAGATTTGCATTCAACCTTGAAGCGTAGGTTCCTTTTCCCGCTCCGGGGGCGCCTAGCATCACGATTTTCATCAACAACCACCATGCTGGTTCTGTATACTTTTTCTTTAGAGCGCTTAGTATGTGCGTGATGCTCCTTTATTTCTTTCTATGCCCGCTTGAACAATTTTTCTTTAGGCAGCAGCTGAAGGAAGAGGATGCTGGCAAACGACGTGACGATGGCGAACGGAAACAACGCCTGAATATCGTACTGTTCGATCATTTTTGCAGCCACAATCGGAGCCACTGCGCCTATGAGGCTGAAGGGAAGCATAAAAATCGTGTATGCTGAGCCTCGTCTGCTTCGGTGCGAGTATTCAGCTGCCATGGACGTTGATGGACCCATTGTGCTTGCCCCAAAAAGTCCTCCTGTGAGGTAGATGATCACTAAAGCCCACAGTGGTCCTGACCATACTCCGACGGCGACGAACAACCCCACAACGTAGGCTATTGACATCCACCGTTTGTTTCCTGAGACGTCAGCGAGGTAGCCTCCTCCCAAGGCTCCTAGTATGCCTACTGCCGAGTTGAGACCGTAGATGAAGCTTGCCATGTCTTCTTTGAGCCCTCGGTTTGAAACCAGATACGTCGTCATGTACGTCCCGAGGCTTTGCGCTCCCAACCCGTTAACAGTCAACGCCACGAGAAGCACCAGATAGGCGCGTCTCAACTTGCCTGTGGCGTCATCGTCATTCTGTTTTGCGAAATCGTCCGCCTGTTCTGGGGCATTGTCGGATGGCGGGTCCGCTTCGGGAAGCTTCAGCAACAGAAGGGTCGACAACAGTATTGGAACAATCCAAATCAGATACGCGAATCGCCAGCTGTAGCCAGCCATGACGAGTCCTAAGGTGATGGGACCAGTGGCTACGCCTGCTGTTCCGCCTGCTCCGTGGATTCCCAGAGCTCGGCTTCTGCGGTTTCGGGGCACCAGCTCGCTTACGATGGCTAGGGCGTGCGGGTGATAGATGGTTGAGGATAGCTGGAGCACCGTCAACGGAACAAGGAGCATAAAGAAACCGTTTGCCTGAGTCAAAGCAACCCCCGAAAGACCCGACATAAGCAGGCTACAAGCAATCATTTTCTTCGGGTTCATTTTGTCCGCCAAAGGAGCGTATGGGAAGGTGAAGGAAACCGAAACCAATAGAGGAATCGAGGCTAGCAGTCCTGACTCGAAGATTGACAGGTTAAACTCAGCCATGAAGACGGGCAAGAGCGCGGTGTGAATTATGGTGTAGACGTGAACGAAGACGTGCGTCGCTGTGCACACAAAGAGAGTCCAGCTGGCTTTCTGGTCTCGGCTGACCATTCCCCTAACCTATGGCAGATTAGTTTGCACAGTTAAGGCGGAAGTACGGATATTAAACTTTGGTTGAGGGCGGCTCAAAAGCTTGGTACTTCGTCATGTTGCTCTTTTTCTGATGAGACAGATTAGATCATCGCCACCCCGATTATTTTTCGGGTTCGCTGAATATAAACCAATAGAACCGTTAAGGGTTTGGCTTGGATTTTTGTCTAAATCCTTTAAATGTCTAAATACCATTGTTTTGTTTGTGGGATGGCTTTGGACCGAATTGTGGCTTACTGCGGATTAGTGTGCTCCAGCTGCCCCATCATGTGGGCGACGCAGAAGGACGATGACGAAGAGAGAAAACGAGTGGCTGAACTGGTCAAAAAGCAGTACGGCAAAGAATGCACGGCGGAGGACATCAACTGCGACGGTTGCCTCACAGAGGGACCGCGAATATGGAAACTCTGCTCCTTGTGCCCGATTAGAAAGTGCGCGAGACAGAGAAACGCAAAGAACTGCGCCTACTGCACCGAATACCCTTGCGAAACGCTCACAAGATTCTTTAGAGAATCTCCCGAAGCGAAAGAGACACTGGACAAAATGTGGTCTGAACTGAATCCTTCTAAAATCTGATGATTGGACTTCCAGCTATGCGAGGAGTATTGCTCCGCTGGGTTCGTACTTGCCTTTAACCGTGTATCCCGAGAGGTGCGAGAGTTTCGCTGCGAACTCTTCTATGTCCTTCATGTACGGCATAGCGTTCTTAGGCAGCCGTTTTTGGCTTTGACCGACCCATTCGTAGGCTTTGACCTCAACGAAGTTTGGCTGGGCTTTCCTTATGAGCTCAGCGTACTCCTCGTGACCAGCCATGTTCCACCCCTTAATCATCGTGAACCTCAGTACCTTGCGGGTGTTCAGGCTTGGAAGCAGCTCCAGCGTCCTGTTCAGCCTTTCCCAAGCGTCCTTTCTGAGGGGTTGTGCGACTGTTGCGTACGTTTTCTTGTTTGGTGCTGAGACGCTCACGTAGAGCTGGAACGGCAGAGGCGACATCTTTTCTAGGGCTTCGGGCATTGTCCCGTTTGTCACGAGGAAGGTCAGCATGCCCCGTTTTTGGGCTTCGCCTATGAGTTCAGACGTTTTCGGGTACAATGTTGGTTCGCCTGTGAGGCTCATCGTCATCATCGTCGGCTTCAGGGCTTCCCCGAATTTGGTTCTTTCGGCTTTCGGGTTTCCCTTCCATCCGACAAAAGCAGGCTCCTCTTCTCTATTGCCTGATCGATTATTTGGGCTGGTTCATCGAAGTCCTCCACGTTCAACGGAAACTCTTTCCATCTTAGTCCTTGCCTGTCTCCTGAATGAAGCCGCCAGCAGTGGAGGCAGTGGCAGTCGCACCCGAGGTACGGCGTCATCATCATGCACCTGTGGCTTTGAACAGGAGGGTACCACAGCTCCTTGTAGCAGACTCTGCCGTGTCGGAGGCTTTCTTTCGTCCACTGGCAAACCTTAACCGCGCTGTGAAGGTGGTCTCCGACAAGCCTGTACCCTTGCCTGTAGTAGATTTTGTGTATCTGCGCCTCCGAAGTGTGCTCAGGACCTTTTGTCGCCATCAGCCATTACTAGCCCCGTTTTCGTAAAAGCAGCTAAGAAAAAGCCTCGGAATGATATAAAAGAATCGTTAAGCCTTTGGACGGTCAGAATGGCTGCGGGCTGAAACCATAACCCTTATTTGATTCGCGGCTGTATCTTAAGATTCTTCGTTGCCGGGTGTTTTTGGATTGACCGAAGCCGTTGAAGACGCCCAGAAACCTGCTGAAACGGAAAAAATCGACCCGAAATTCAAGTACGAAATCATGAAGATGCCCGGTGCAGGAAAGATTAATTTATGTTTCCAATGCGGTACATGCACAGCTGACTGCGCCATCGCAAGGTTCACGGATTTTTATAAGCCCAGAAAAATCGCCCGCATGGTTCAGCTCGGTTTAAAGGACAGGCTTGTGGGAAACGACGTTCTGTGGCTCTGCACCACTTGCCACACGTGCGTCGACCATTGCCCGCAGGGCGTGGAGGTTTCAAGCATCGTCCGTGCGCTGAGGAACCTGTCGGTGAAGAGCCGAGGAGAGATGCCGTTCATTTTTAAAAATTTTGCCTCCAACATTCTGAAGACGGGCTACGTCTATCTGATGCCGGAGTCGCGGGTGAAGAAACGTGAAGAGCAAGGGTTGCCGCCGTTGCCGAAGCCGAACCTTGACGACGTCGCTGAGCTCTTTAAAGCCACAGGGTTCGCTGAGACGTTGGAGACAGCGAAGACGTTAGAAAATGTCAAAGCCAAAGCTGGGAGCCAAGATGGCTGAGCTTGAATACCTCTTCTTTCTGGGCTGCCTCATTCCCTACAGGCTCGCGAGCTACGAGGTTTCAGCCCGAAAAGTGCTAGCAAAACTGGGCGTGAAGCTGGTTGAGATGCCCGAGTTTAATTGTTGCGGTTTTCCCGTTGCGCCCGTTAATTTTGATTTGGCGCTTTCTTTGGCTGCACGCAACCTTTGTTTGGCGGAGCAGCGGAACATGAACATTTTGACGCTGTGCAACGGATGTTTTGGTACCCTGAACGAAGCTAACAGGATGCTTAAGGAAGACAAGATGTTGAGGGACAGGGTCAACGGTTACCTGCAGCAATTGAACATGGAGTTCAAAGGAACAGCGTCGGTCAAGCACCTAGTTCACGTCTTAACCGAAGATGTCGGGCAGGAGAAGCTGAAAGAACAAGTCAAGAATCCCTTAACGGGGCTTCGCGTGGCTCAGCACACAGGCTGCCACCTGCTGCGGCCAGCCAAGCATGTAGGTCATGGAGACAATCCTGAAGACCCTAAAGTTCTCAAAAACCTCATCGGGTTGACGGGTGCCGAATGTTTGGATTACTTGGATGAGACCGAATGCTGCGGCAACACGGTGGTCGGCGTCAACGAGGAGGTTCCGTTCCAGATGGCGAAGGAAAAGCTGGACCACATAAAAGCCGTTGGCGCACAGGCGCTGGTGACGGTTTGCCCCTCGTGCCACATGATGTACGATTTCAGCCAGCCACGGATAGAGAAAGCCTTCAACGTGAGCTACGGTTTGCCCGTTCTGCACTACACCCAGCTGCTGGGGCTAGCAATGGGCTTCAAACCCGAGGAGCTTGGACTCGACGAGCTCAGGGTGAAGCCGACCCTCCTGCTGAGCCAAATCCATTCGTAATAAAATTCGTCTGGTCTGTTTTGCGTGACAATAGTTTTTTCCGTTTGAATAACAATACACAGTCCATGAAGAGGGGGGTCTATATATAGTCTCGTCCGATTATCTGACCATCCCCGCATCTGGTCTGATTTGTTCGACAACAGATTTTTTTGTTTGAACAACAATTACGCGAGACCTATCTGATTTGATTATCATCCGTTTTTAAAATATGATTATCATTTGCGCTTAGTGAAGACCCTGTCTGATTTGCGGCGCAACTTTTCCATTGTTTTGGGACGTAAACATCGAACGTGCCCGTGAACGTTTATTATAATCAATAGACAAATTATGTGTAGGAATGGAAGGTGGCTCTGCATGGTTAAAAAGAAGAGTTGGGTCGAGAAGCTGAACGACAGCAAGGGGTTGCCTAAGGTCGAGGTTATCACCGACAAAATGAGCAAGAGGTGGGGAACAGGGACAGTCGCAATTCCCGCGCCTCTGGAGGTCGACGGGCTGATGAGGAAGGTGCCAGAGGGGAAGCTGACCACAATCAACGAGATTCGGGAAGCAGTCGCGAAGAAGCACAACGCCATAATCGGCTGCCCAATAACGACAGGCATCTTCGCTTGGGTAGCTGCCAACGCAGCTGAAGAGCTGGAACAGGCGGGAAAAACGGACGTCACTCCTTACTGGCGAACCCTCAAAGTAGGCGGAATCCTGAACCCGAAGTATCCCGGCGGCGTCGAGGGACAGAAGAAGCTGCTGGAAAAAGAGGGGCACAGAGTAGTCCAGAAAGGCAAGAACAGTGTTGTTGTCGACTACCAAAAAGCCTTAGCAGAACTATGACCTTAACGCTACTGCTGAGAACGCAACTGTAATATACAGCTGTTTGAACGGTTTTTCATTAGCGGATGTCCAGTTAAATGCAAAATGGGGCATGAAGAAAAGTATGAGCTCGCAAGACGCGCGTGAACTGAGCTTTCCTGCTCAAATAACCATAGTCCTCCTTGTCGGGTTCGCCGTCATTGAGCTCGCCTCGTTCATGGGCTGGTCGACAAGCGTAACCTCAACCCTGACTTTGCCCACAACCCAGTACACAACCATAGTAACAGCGAGTCTAAGCCTCCTCGCAGCCCTCGGAATATATGCAAAAGCCAAAGCAGGAGCGTACCTAGCGCTTTCCTTGGCGAGTTTCATGATTATCGTTGGCGTTTATTCCCTTTACAGGGCGCAAACCTCACCGCAATTGAGCTCAGGCTTAACAGCGTCTTCCGTTGGGGCAGTTTTTTCTGGTTTTCTAATCCTTGCCTGCGTCTTTATGGCTGATCTTCACACGCCAGAAGGGACCGAATTTATCCGTGAAACCGTTCCGTCTGACAATAAAAGGCAGTTTTCAACCACTAACAGGTTCGCCATAGAGACCAACGATGTGACGAAAAAGTATTTTCTCGGTCCAAACGTCGTTTCAGCCGTCAACGGGCTTACCATGAAGGTGCAGAAGGGGGAGTTTGTCGCCATAATGGGTCCTTCAGGAAGCGGAAAATCAACCCTGCTTAATTTGTTAGGTGCCTTGGACAAGCCGAGCTCAGGCAGAATCCTGATTGACGGCGTCGACATTTCGGGTCTCAACGAGAACCAGCTGGCTAGGCTCCGCAACGAAAAAGTCGGCTTCGTCTTCCAAGCGTACAACCTCGTCGCAAGGTCAAGCGTGCTTAGGAACATGGAGCTGCCTGCGCTGGTCAAGGGATACTCCAGAAGTGAACGGGAAAGGAGAGTCAAGGGGCTCCTCGCGGTGGTCGGGCTAAGCGACAAGATATCGAGACAACCGAAAACGTTGAGCGGCGGAGAACAGCAGCGGGTCGCAATCGCTAGGGCTCTCATCAACGACCCAGAAATCGTGCTGGCCGACGAACCCACGGGCAACGTTGACTCAAGGACGGGAAGAATGATCATGGACTTTTTGATGAAGCTAAACAAAGAAGGCGGAACAACGGTTATAGTCGTGACTCACAGCCCAGATGTGGCAAACATGGCGGACAGAATCATTTACATACGAGATGGACGAATTTCGAGGGATGAAAGAGGTGGAGGAATATCCGCGTGAAAACAAAAGCAACAGCCTATCTGCTTTGTGCAATGTTATGCCTAACATCAATACTTTCCTTCCACGTTGAACCCGCAAAGGCGCAGTCGGTGGAGCTCAAGGTTACGCGTGTAGTTTGGGGGACGGACCCGGACAGCCCGACGAAGGCGTATCCCGGCGACACCCAGTCTCCCCTGACGGTGGAGCTGCAGAACAACGACCCCTCCACAACAATAAAGGGAGTGTCAGGCGTGCTGCGGTTCCCCGACGGGCGGTTCACGGACATTTACGGGAACCCGAACGCCACCGCGACTGGAGCGCCGACTGTGGGCGACCTTCTGAACCCAACTGACGAGATTGAGCCCAAAGGGTTTTTAACGATGGCCTTCACGCTTGACATCAACAAAGACGCTGCTGCTGGCACCTACAGGTACAACATGGAAGTCAAATACGCCGTCAAACAGGGCACCTCGTTTGTCGAAGGAACCGCGCGGATCCTCGTTGTCCAGATTGTCGTCTCAAAAATCGAGTCCACGGTCACCGTGTCCGTTACGCCTCAAACGGCAGAGAAAGGACAAGCTGTAAGAGTGTCAGGCACAATTTCGCCAGCCCAAGAAAACGTCACCGTTACCTTAACTTACAAGAAACCGAGCGGTGCACTTCTCAGAAGAACCGTGAGGACCAACGCCGATGGCTCGTTCGCCGAGTCCTATCTGCCTGACGTTGAGGGTTTTTGGAGCGTAAACGCGAGCTGGCTGGGCAACTCGAAGTACACTAGCAACTGGGCTTCAGCCACGTTTGAGGTTAGGCTTCCAGTGTCCATTACGGTCACGACTTCCGACAATCGGCTGGTCGGAGGCGTCGACAACCAGCTTAGCCTCACCATACTGAACAGTGGAAACGTGCCAGTTTCTGCCCTTGACGTGACCCTCACTGTGCCTTCACCTCTCGTGTTTCGAGGAGGAAACCACTGGACGCTCAACTACCTCGAATCGGGCAGTTCAACCATAATCACGGCGTTGATTTATGGTCCGTCCAGCGCGATTGGAACCACGTATTCGGGCACGTTGACCGTGAGTTACCAAGACGATTACGGAGAAAGCTTGACTGACACTTTTCCGATAGGCTTAGTCGTTGTTGGGCGAATAGAGCTGGTGGCATACGACGAGACCATTAATCCGCAGCCAGCTGCAAACGGTTCAAAAATCGAAATAACGACGACCCTGCTTAACAAGGGCAACGTGGTCGCCATGTACGTGAACGCCACGATCCAGCCAAACGAAATACTTTCGTTGACTTCCGAAAGCACAGCCTACATTGGCGACATTGAAGAGAATTCCCAGTCTCCATTTACGCTAGCTGCTTACGTGAAAGACGAGGCTGGAAGCGGAACCTACCCTGTCAACATTCTAGTTTCTTACAGAGACGACCAGTACGTCAACCATTCCTTGAACATCACGGTTTACGTGACAGTTGAAGCCCAAGCTGAAACCCAACCCAGTTCTGGCGAAACCGAAAGCATCTTCGGTCTTCTAGGCGAGTCGGGGTTGATTCTTGTTACGGTTGCAGCCGCGTCAATCATCATTCTACTCCTTTACCGCCGCAGCGCCGCCAAACAAAGGGCAACAGCAACGTAAGGACAGATATTGCGATGAACGTTTATCAGCTCTTCAGCCTTTCTTTCGAAGCGTTGAGGGCGAGGCGGCTGAGGGCGGGTTTAACCACCCTTATGGTGGTGATGGGCGCAAGCCTCATAGTCGCGTTGAACGGCACAGGCAACGGCTTCGCGAACTTCGTCAACACGCAATTCAGCTCGTTGGGCGCGAACATTCTGATAGTGAGCCCCCGAGGCGAAAACATCGACATCGACACGGAGCTGGCGAACCAGATTAAAAAAATCGAAGGCGTCTCAGACGTGATTCTGTACATCCAGCAAATCTCCGCCATCGTAATCGAGGGAGAAGCCCAGACCTCAATCATCATAGGCACTGAGCAAACCAAGCTTCCTCTGCTTTTCCCAATGATTACCTTCGAGTCGGGAACCTTCGTCTCGGACACGGACAGCGTGGGAATAGTCCTAGGCAACGAGGTCGCGAAATCCTCAGACTCGGCGCAAACCTTGACTTCTCTGGGGCAAACGGTTAACATCAGGTACCAAACGTACGAGGGACAAAAAATTGTGACTGCCCAGCGGTCGTTCGTGGTTCGGGGTGTACTCGAGTACATTGGAAGCGGGATAGTGCCCGTTGACCAGATGGTTTTCATCTCGACATCGGCGGCGAAAAACCTGTTCAAGCGCGGCAGCAACTATGACGGATTATACGTGGTCACTGAGAACCCTGACCTCAACAAGGACGTGCTTGACCAGATTCGGGACAGGTACGGAAACGACGTCATAGTGTTTTCTCCGCAGCAGATTTCCGACATGATTCAGCAGGTGACAGGCAGCATCTACCTCTTCATAAACGTGGTCGCAATGGTTTCCCTTATGGTCGCATCCGTCGGCATAATTACGACGCTTCAAACCTCGGTGATGGAACGCATCAAAGAAATCGGGCTACTCAAAGCCCTAGGATTCAATAGAACCGTGATTCTGCAGCTTTTCCTCTGCGAAGCCATGATCATAGGCATGCTCGGAGGCTCCATAGGCGTCTTTCTGGGCATGGGCTTGTCGCACGCCGTGAGCATACTCCTTGCGAGAACGCTAAGAATCGACACCATGTTTGGCGCGAGAAGCCAATTTTCGCTGCAGCTCGTCCCCGCCTTCAGTCCTGTCTTCCTTTTTCAGACGTGGGTTCTGTGCATAGCGTTAAGCATGATTTCGGGATTCTACCCCTCTTGGCGGGCTTCACGGCTTGACCCAGTTGTGGCGTTAAGAAACGAGTAGGCTTCGCGTTAATTTCTGCCAAAACGGAGTGGCGTCTAAAACAAAGTATTTAACTGTCTTCTCGGAGTTTATGGTTAAATCTGCCAAAAAGGAGCCTTCCAAGATGGATAACTCGGTTGTTGCCATGCTGAAAGGGACAGATGGCAAAGAGCTCGCTTACAAAGCGTTGAAAGCCATTGACGCGGGAGAGGTTGTTTCGTCGAAGAAAAAGGTTCTCATAAAAGTAAACATAACGATCATCAAGACGGCTGCAGACGGCGTCACAACCGACCCCCGAATGGTCGAGGGCATAATAGAGTTCCTGAAGGACCAAGGAATCAGGGACATCGCAATCGCGGAAGGCGGAGGATGCGACGTAACCCGAGCCTACAGCGAGCTGGGCTTCACCGAAGTAGCTAGCCGACAGAACATTAAGCTCATCGACGTCAACAGGGAAGAAGGCGTCCTCAAAAAGGTCCTGAACCCGCACT
>CAZRIK010000009.1:0-35785 GCA_964600125.1 uncultured Candidatus Bathyarchaeia archaeon | reverse complement strand
GGAAACTCCGCCCTCAACAGGATACTGCGACAACTGCGAAGTATGGTCTGACAACCTGAAAGAGTTCGAAGGCAGCTTCCTCTGCGAAGAATGCCGAACAGAAGCAGCCCACTCCGAATACTAAGAAAAATCAGTTACGCCATTTCATATATTTTTTTAAGCTGAATAATATTTTCGGGTTTGATTTATTTAGTTAAAACACAATATTCTATTTCGAGCGGAAAGCCTGTTGCCAGTCGACTTAAATGTAAAAAACGCGAAGCTGCTTCTAAACGGGAAAATAGTTAAGGCAGGTATCGCGGTAGAATCAGGCACCATCGTAAAAATAGCACAAAGCGCCAATCTGCCCAAAGCTTCACGAGAAATTGACGCGAAAGGTTTGCTCGTCCTGCCCGGAATAATCGATGCTCACGTTCACCTGAGAGACCAAGAGCAAGCATACAAAGAAGACTTCTTCACGGGAACAGCTGCAGCAGCAAATGGCGGCGTAACCTGCGTTTTGGACATGCCAAACAACAAGCCAGTAACGATGGACGTGTCTACGCTTCGCGAACGCATGGACATAGCAGCAAAGAAGGCTATTGTGAATGTTGGCTTTTTGTCCGCGTTCCCGAACGACGTTAAGGAAATCAGAAACATTGTTCGTGAAGGAGCTAAAGCATTCAAGCTGTACATGTCACAAATGATTGGCGGAATAGACCCGGACGACGACGAAGCCCTAACAAAGGCGTTCATTGAAACCCAGAAAATGGATGTTCCCGTGTGCATTCACGCCGAAGACAAGCAGCTCATAGAATCTGCTTATTCAGAGATGAAGGAAAAAAAATACAACAGCATCGAAGCTTACCTCAAGGTTCACTCATCAGACGTTGAGCTAATAGCAACAAACCGAGCAATAGAAATAACCCGAAAAAGTGAGGCTAGGACACACTTTTGCCACGTCAGCACGGCAAAAAGTCTTCAATTAATAAAAATGGCTAAGCAAACAGGGCTGCCAGTAACATGCGAGGTTACTCCCCACCATCTTCTGTTGTCATCCAGCGACATGAAAAAACTGGGAGCCGTTGGTCTAACCAATCCTCCGTTAAGGTCCAGCAGCGACGTCCATTCGCTTCAATCCAGTCTTAAGGATGGTGCAATAGACATTATTGCTTCGGACCATGCGCCGCACGGAATAAATGATAAGAAAAAATCCGAAATCTGGCAAGTTGCTTCAGGCATCGCAGGCTTGGAAACGTTGCTTCCGCTTATGTTGACCCAAGTCAACAAAGGCTTGTTGTCTCTGCAAAAACTGGTTCAGATGACCTCTGAAAGACCCGCGAAGATTTTTGGCATAAAAGACAGGGGGGAACTGAAAGAGGGATGTTCGGCTGATTTTGTGGTCGTCGATTTAAAGAACGAATGGAAGATTGACTCCTCACGATTTTACTCGAAAGCCAAGTTCTCTCCGTTTGACGGATGGAAAGTGAGGGGAAAGCCACTCAAGACGTTTGTTAACGGACGCTTGGTCATGGACAACGGCGAAATCACAGCAAGCCCGGGGCAAGGACGAATACTCCGGTGAAGGCGGCGTCGCATTGAAGTTTTTGGCGGACGGCATGCTCGGAAAGCTGACCCGTTGGCTGAGAATGTTGGGCTGCGACGTGAAATACCAGAACGATTTGGACGATGATGAACTAATCAAGATTGCAGCTGAAGAGAACCGCGTCCTTTTGACGCGTGACACCCAACTTCACAGGCGGGCATCAGCAAACAATGTTCAGGCGTATCTCGTTAAATGTCGAACGGAAACTGAAAAGCTAGTTGAAGTAACGCAGCAGTTTCGCATAAAACTCGAAATAGACGCAGCCAAATCAAGATGCCCAAAATGCAATGGTAGGCTGGAAACAGTTCCGAAAGACGAGATTAATGACAAGATTCCGCAGGCTACGTCTCGCCTCCACAACGATTTCTGGAAATGCATCGGTTGCGGGCAAATCTACTGGCACGGTAGTCACTGGCAAAAAATAATTAAAAAGCTTCAAGAAGCGATGTCTTTAGTGAAACCTAAAACCAAATAATTGAATTCTTAATTCTATCTTCTCAAAGGATTTCCATATTGTCCGAGCTTGTGAACCTGATTTCCCCAAGTTTCCTAATTCTGAGCGCGTTGTTGAGGTTCAGGACCCTTTCAAAAAGGTTCGGGACCATAAGCGGGCACACGACAACGTCTTCGCAGGGCTTCGCTTTCTCAATTTCTTTTGCCACTTCGAAGTAGTGAACTTTTTTGCCCTTGCCATATTTCTTTATGAGCTCAACATAAATTTTGTCGACCTGAACGCAAGAGCGGTAGAAACGGTTGGCGGGACAAACATAGAACCTGAAGTCCTGAACAATCGTGCTTTTCAGCGTTTTTCTGAGACTCTCGATGCTGAGTTTTTCGAGAAGCCTCTTTTCTGAAACCTTGTGCAGAACATAATTCTTTATCATCAGACACAAGGTTGAGGCTTCGGAATCAAAGAGGAACTCTTGGCGGTTAATTTGGTTTCCCCTGTAGTCGTATTCGCCTATCCACAGTCCATCGTGACTGTTTTTTCGCACTGGGCGGATGATGAAACCTCTGGACTTCTGCGAGGTTCTCTCCAGCAGCCATTCAGCGTCATCCGCAAGGTCGTTGTAGCCTTTAAAGTTCTGGAAGATGGAGACCCCTAAATCCCTGTCAAACAGGACCATGGTGTCTTTCAGTTCCAGATTCTTGTCAGGCAACCCAGATTCCCAAATTGGATACGAGAAAGCCATATTAAATCTTACGCAAGACTGGCGCATAAACCCGTTTTAACACGTTTTTCGTTGCGATTTTCAGAAATATTTATATTCTATACAATTTTTAGTGTTGCATCGTTACTGGAGGATTTGTTTGATTGTGGTTTAAAGCCAGACTTGTTGACGTTATGTTTGGTCCTCCAGATGACCAGGTTGCATTTTTAAAACATTTACGTTCGGAAACATTCAGGCTGGGAGCGTTCTAAAAAACGAGTCATGGAAGAGATAATCTAATCGGTCCACCCAAACTCACACGGTTCGAGAGGGCTCGGATAGTGGGAGCTAGGGCTCTGCAGATAGCCATGGGCGCACCTATCTTGATTCAGCCAGCTAAGGAACGTTCTAACCCCATAGACATAGCCATCGAAGAACTGAAACAACGCGTATTACCAATTACAATCCGCCGAACCCTTCCAGACGGCGCAATGTTCCAAGACATACCGATAAAATGGCTTCTCTAATCGATAGTTTAAAAAAGCTTTCGTTTAAATTGTTTAAAACCTTTAGAGGTTTTATTCTTCTAAAAACTTTTTTACTCTTTTCAGTACCTCATCGAGAGTGACGTACACGTCTTCGTCTGGAGACTCTGGATTTTTTTTGGTTCTTAGGATTATTATGTAGCCTTTCTCCAATTTTCCAATCGTTACTTCTTTTTGAAAGTACATTTTGCCTTCTTTTTGATAATACATGCTTCATCACGACCAAAAAGAGTTTCTAACAAAATAACGTATTATGCAATGTTATATAAAAATGGTGAGGAGCCATAACGCATTTTCGAACTGAACGTGAAGAAAAAAAAGATGACATCACGAAGGACAAACAGTGAAAGAGAAAAAAGTTTTTTTCAGAAAGGAACATCAAATAAAGGTGAGAACAAATTGGATGCGGGAGGGGTCAGACGGACTCGTTTTCCCAAATATAGAAGTTTACAGGTAAAAGCGACTCGAGAAATCGTGCGTCAAGAGGCAAACTAAACACTGAACTAGGTGCGCCGGGACCAAAGATGAGACGTACCATCTGGCGATTGGACAATGCCAATGGTTTTGTGAATCTGGATGCTTTCTTAACCGAAACTCCTTCGGGCGAGAACTCGATCTCAACCCGCTGTTCAGTCCCTTCGATCGCAAGGGCAACAGTACGACTGCCTAGGAACCCCAACTCGCGATACCTCTGACCTAATTGATGCGCGAAACCACGCAAGGTCGCCTCAAGATCGATTATTTTGATCATTCCTTGGCAAGTCACGTGCCACCGTGCACTCACGGAGAAGAATAATGTGTTCAGCGGATGTGACCATGGCGAGTTAACGTGCAGTATTTCGCTCCCAAGGTTTTCAATCAACTGCACGAGGATGGCGCGTACTCCTTCAGCGTCTCCTCCGAACTCGACAATCTCCTGTTCCCTTTCGCGTGGCTCAGCTATCACGTATGCATCTATTCCTTCGTTGCTCTGCGCTAGCCAAACCTGCTTCCCCTTACGCCCCAAGAGCATCTCATAAAGACTGCGAGTACGCTTGACCCCCATCGCTTCCCTTTCGTGTATGGCTATGATCGCGTCGATTTCGTTTGGGGATCCGCTATACGGGTTAACCTCGTGGCTTGTCGAGGCTCCCACGACGTTAAGGGAACGCCGCGATATGTCAAAGCGCCATTGGCGACCTGCGTTTTCCCAACCGAAGCGACCGTAGCGTTGCCTGTCGCCTTTTAGGTCAGAAAAGGCGTAGCCCTCTTCTTGCATCAGTGATATGCAATGTTTTAGCAACTTGGTCATGAGCCCAAGACGTCGGTATGATGGCGAAGTGGATACATTAGTGATGCCCGCAACCTTCAGATTACCCCCCTCTACCAGCACTGTTTGGTCAACGTATTCCACGAGGCTTGCGACCTTAGAGCCATCCTTCATGACAAGACAGTTTTTCATTTTCTCAGCTTTTGGGAGAAAGCAGTGCGGCCAGCGAGCAAGCATGCCTCCACTGTCTCTATCATGAGGAAAACATTCATCGGTTAACTCCACGATGGAGTCGAAATCGATCAGTGAAGCCCGAAACGGTCCATCAATCATTCTCTTTAGCCTCGTAACACATTTGATATTTTGGTTTATGTTGGAGTTAATAAATAAAACATGCATTTTACCTTAAACAAATGGAGAGACCTATTTTTCACTTTAAAAATGACCTAAATCATTCAATTTCTTTAAAATATTTTCAGCCCGACCAGATTAGAGGCTTAGCTTTGTCATAAGGGTTATTTATGAGGCTTCATCGTTCTGTGATCGAGGATTTTCAGATGAAGGTTCCACCAGCTCTGCTATTATTCGTTCTTTCGCCTGCAATAGCTGAGCTTTTGTTAGGTTCGTCGCCTCCTTCTGAGTTTTTTAACCCGTTTAGCCTATTGCTGCTTTGCTCCCTGTACGGAAGCGGCGCTTTGATAGTCCGTGAACTCAAAGTAAGATGGAACAAGGGCTTCGTCTCGATGTTTGTTCTGGGTGCAGCCTACGGCATAATTGAAGAAGGCTTGATGGTGAAGAGCTTCTTTGACCCGAAATGGATGGACCTTGGAATTTTGGGCGTTTACGGAAGATGGTTAGAGGTAAATTGGGTGTGGGCTGAATGGCTTGCGATTTACCATGCGATTTTCAGTATCGCCATTCCCATAACATTGGTCGAACTCGCTTACCCCGAAAGAAAGAGCGACAAATGGCTAAGTAATAAAAAATTTGGGGGAGCAATAGTTCTGTTGGCTTCAGTTGTAATATTTGGCTATTTCTTTCTAACAGATTTTCGTCCTCCGTTGCCACAATACCTCTCGTCAGCGATGATAGTTGTGCTTCTCGTGCTTCTGGCTTGGAAAACTCCATCAATGGCAGGCAAAAAAGGAAAACTTATACCATGGAGCCCCAAACGGTTATTGTTTTTTGGTTTTATGTCTGTTACAGCGTTCTTCTTACTCTTCATGGCTGGACCATACGTCGTAAGTCAACCGACCATTCTTATGACAATTGGTGTTGTTTTAGTATTATCTGTATTCAGTTTCATTAAACGTTTCGATTGGAACGAAAAAACATTGTATCACAAGTTTTCGTTGGTCGCAGGCGCATTAGCTTTCCTGATAATGTTGACACCATTACAGGAACTTGACAAAAGCAGACCTGACAACACGCAAGGAATGCTTATTGTCGGAATCTTCGCTCTGCTATTGCTGTTTTATCTGAGAAAGGAGTTAAGGGCGTACATAACATCCAAAACATAAAAGGAATCTGAAAAGAAATGGCGACATCAAAAACTGACAGTAAGCTTGAGACTTTTGACTTCCAAGACCGTAAAGCATGGCGCGAATGGCTTGACAAAAACCACAGTTCGTCTTTGGGAGTTTGGCTTATTATCCAAAAAAAGGACAGCCGCGAAAAAGGAGTTTTCCTCGGAGATGTCGTTGAGGAAGCGCTCTGTTTCGGCTGGATCGACAGTAAACTAAATGTTATTGATGAAAAACGTTTCAAATTATTGTTAACTCCCCGAAGACCAAAAAGTATCTGGTCAGAACAAAACAAGCAACGTGTTGAAAAACTCATACAGCAGGGATTGATGACGGCAGCGGGGCTGAAAAGAATTGAGGTTGCTAAAAAAGATGGTTCGTGGAACAAGTTAGACGCGATTGAAGAAATTAGACTCCCAGAAGATTTCAGAAAAGCTCTGGCAGCTGACAAAAATGCGCTAAAGAATTTTAAGGCATTCAGCAATTCTTTAAAAAAGCAAACTCTCTGGTGGATCGAAAATGCTAAAAAGCCAGAAACAAGGTTAAGGAGAATTCAACAAACAGTAACTATGGCAGCACAAAATAGAAAGGTGGTTTCTTCTTCCAATTAGCTCAACTTTATGAAACTTTGCCAGTAATGAACTCATTCAGCTTTTACATGAAAAATGCTGGGTTTTTGTAGAGATATGTTTTCCCTTATATTACCTTAAATTTATATTATCACGTTAATCATAACATGAGTCTAAGGTGGTTGAAATCAAAAACAAGGAAACCGCACGACCCATTCAGCTTCATCCATCAAACCCGCATTATTTTCAATTCAACGGGAAACCAATCATCCTCATCACTTCAGCAGAGCATTACGGCGCAATAGTCAATGAGGACTTCAATTACACGACCTATTTGAATGCGCTAGAGTCCTATGGACTCAATTATACGCGAATTTACCCGGGATTCCTGTTCGAGCCTGAAAACAAATTTATGGAAGGCAACACGCTGGGTCCAAAGCCTGAAAGTATTGTCTTGCCGTGGGCGCGAAGCCAGATGCCGGGATATGTACTCGGTGGCAACCTGTTTGACCTTGACAAGTGGGATTTGCACTATTTCAAACGTTTAAAGGATTTTATTATCCAAGCAGGTAAGCGAAGCATTGTAGTGGAGATTTGTTTCTTCAATGCGCAATATTCGGACACTTGGCCGATTTCCCCATTATTTTTCAAGAACAATATACAAGGCATCGGCAATTGCGATTATAAGGACGCCCAAACCCTGAAGCATCCTGATCTGGTGGGCAGAGAAGAAGATTATGTGCGAAAAATCGTCCAAGAAGTGAACCAGTTTGATAACGTTATCCTCGAAGTCTGCGACGAGCCGATCATTACAGGCACGCCTTTGTCGTTAGCTGGTCCGTGGGTCAGACATTTTGTTAAGGCAATCAAAAACATAGAAAAAGAGTTGCCCAAGAAACATCTAATTGCACAGCAGGTGGAAGGTCCGCTGGGCGGACCATGCGATCTTTCAAACGACCCGGATGTCTCGGTTATTGTGGCGCAGTACGTGTGGGAGGCGTCTGGGGAACAGATGGGGGGCATGAAGGCTCTCGATTTTGAGTATGGACACAACAAGCCGATCGAGCTAAATGAAACCTACTATTATCCAGCATGGTACAAAGGAGACCAAGTGGCAGCTTCCAGAGTGGAAGCTTGGGAATTCATTGTGGGAGGCGGAGCGGGCTTTAACCACCTGAACGGAAGATACACGGTTCCTGACCCCGCTGGAGATACTCCGGACAACGCCCAAGTTTGCCAAGCTCTCAAGAACCTGAAAGAATTCATGAACAGTTTCGACTTCATCAAGATGCGTCCTGATAAGAACTTCGTCGCAGACGGCGTTCCTTCAGACGCTTATTGCAGGGGCATCAGCGAACAAGGAGAACAATACGCTTTATACATTCACCACAGCATTCGCGGAAAAGAAGGACCCACCTCCGAACAGGACGTATATGTTGTAACCCCTGGAAGATATAGCGAAAACCTAGTGCTCAACCTGCCTCAAGGCTCCTACCAAGCAGAATGGGTGAATCCAGATTCTGGCACAATAATCGGCACAGAAAAATTTGTCCATAAAGGAGGAAACAGGATTGTTGCGACTCCTACGTATTTGGTTGACATAGCATTACGCATCAAACGAACAAAAAACCGTAAAGAATTATAAAGATGCCTTTATAGAAGAGATGTTTCGCAGTTGAAAAAGTTCGTATTTTCAAGCAGCCAGTTTTTCTATCAGCAATGGCAAGGCTAATCATAATGTTCACAGTATAATTAGGTAGGCGAAACCAAAATGGGTGAAAATAAAGAGGCACGTAGAAAGCAGCTTTACAGTCTTCTGGGCGATTTACCTGACCGTTCGCGCAAAATATCAACATTGAAGGTTAAAACTGAGGAGCACGAATCCTACGTTTTAGAGAAACTGATGCTGGATTTGAACGGAATTGAGCCTGTTCCAGCATATTTTGTGCATCCAAAGAAACGGGAAGGAAAGACGCCTACCTTGTTGTACAATCACGCGCATGGCGGAGAATACGCGATTGGCAAAGACGAATTAATAGGGGGTCGTGGCGGGCTTCAGAAACCAGCATACGCGGAAGAACTGGCGCGGATGGGCTGTTCCGCATTATGCGTTGACGCTTGGGGGTTCGGCGAAAGACGGGGACGATCAGAACACGAGATTTTCAAGCAGATGCTTTGGGAAGGTAAGGTCATGTGGGGAATGATGGTTTACGACAGCTTGCGTGCGGTCGACTATTTGGTTTCTCGGTCGGATGTTGACGCTAGCCGTCTGGGAACGATTGGCATGTCGATGGGGAGCACTATGGCTTGGTGGGTGGCAGCACTTGACGCTCGCATCAAGGTATGTATTGACATTTGCTGTTTGACGGACTTTCAAGCCTTAATCGAGTCCCGTGGGCTCGATGGGCATGGCATTTATTATTATGTGCCGGGTCTCCTCAAGTATTTCACCACGGCACAGATCAACGCTTTAATTGCGCCTCGGGCGCACCTCAGCCTAGCTGGCAATTATGACTTACTTACTCCACCTTCAGGACTTGACAAGGTCGACCGGGAACTACGAGAAACCTACGGTTCTGAAGGTGCGACGGAACGATGGAAACTTCTCCGCTATAATACAGGTCACTTCGAAACCGCAGCGATGCGAGCTGAAATTTTAGACTTTATCAAGCGTTGGTTATGAGACGAATCCTGAATTTTTCTGTTCATTTCGGAAAATACAAAAAAGAATCATACTTTTTTCTAAGGATTATTTTGGCAAAGCTGAATATACTTTTTACTGATTTTGTTTGATAAAAAAACGGAATGTAACTCAAATTTTAAATATTAAAAATCATATAGATGAAAAACCACAAATTATGACACAGGAGAATACGGAAATGGACTTAACGAAAAAACAAAAAAATGGAATGCTGCATCTGATCGTTCCTGCATTCATAGTCTGCTTTACTTTGCCTTCATTTGCATCAGTCAACTTGACGGTGGGAATAGACGAAAACTTCACTTATTATGGCGTTGTCCCTGCAGAAATCTACAGATATATTCTCAGCGATTGGAGTGAAGGAGGCGGTAACGCGTGGAGCGACCTCTCCTCAGGGTGGATACTCGGACCTGAAGGCGCAAATCTGCTCGGCGGCTCATTGGCCCAGAACGGTTTCATGGTAGCAACGAAAGCGCTGCTCGCGATTGTTGCCTATGCGGACGACACCAACGTGGAAGTTTACGATCTAACGACGAGTATTCGGATTTCCCAAGGCAACCTAAACGACATGGAGAAGCTCCTTGTTTTGCTCGATAACGGCACACACTTCAAAGTTGTTTCAGACAAGATGGTTTCTGTGGAACTACTGAATTATCAGCAAATTCCGTCTGCCACTGCTTTGGAGGGACCATTGCCCCACACCTACTATACATCCGTTAATGGTTTGTACGTCGACACGGAATTCGTGTTGATGGCTTCCGAGCAAACGGGAAACACGGTCTCTGGACAAGGAACTGGCACATTCTATACAATATTGGCTATTGAAAAATCGACAGTCACGGTAACTAACGATGAGGGTGGTTCAAACTCATATTCGCTTGACGCCAACTCGTTCAAGTACATAATGCTTGAACCCTTCAAAGTCTACAGAATCGAGTCCACAGGCGCCATCATGGTCCAGTCAGGCTCAATTGCAGGTAAGGGAGGAACAGGAAATTCGTGTTACCCAATTCCTGCTGCTGAAGGAGGATTCGTTGGAACATTCTTTGTAGCACGATCTTTGAAAAACCAGGAGTGGGGCTGGGACCCTGAAAAAGATTACGGGTTCATGATACTGGCTTCCCAAGACGCGACAGTGAAGTTGTATGACCTTGAGACCAAGCAACTAATAAGCGAGATTTCTGTTGCGGGAGGAAGCAGCGCCACGATTCAGCCGCCATACTTCGCAATAGCCCTTGAGAGCAACAACCCAATCACGGTATGCTACACCGACAATGGCGACATCGAACAAGGACCTACTACCGGAGGAGGAAGATACGGCGGATATGGTAATGGTGTGATGTTCATCACGATTCAACCAGCAGAAGACACAATGATTCATTTGCCCACAGATGCGTATGTCGAGGCGTACTTCTTTGCCAGCGAGGCAACCCAATTAATGATTGACGGTAACACACAAACGTTGCAAGCTAACGTTGGCTTCCTGTACACTGTGCCGGGAACTCACACAATCCAAGCTGACCACAATGTCGTTGTGCAAGTCAACTTCTGGCCTCTCGAACCCGAATACCAAGGAATCTGGTTCAGTGGAGCAGCAATCCCCTGCATCGAAACCGTGAACGACAACCCAACTGTCACATTATCGCCTATCGAGGGCTTCCCAATGATGTACGTGATCGTCGGGGCAGCCGTCGTAGCAGTCGCTGTTATCGTCGGAATCATGGTAATGAGAAGACGAGGCAGCAAACCAAGCTAAAACCTGAACAAGGCCAAAGTTGGCTGGTCTCAAAAAAACAAGAACAGCCCACACTTTTTATTTTTTCCCTAATTCAAGACGGTTTTTTTATTCTCTCAGCTTTTGGGAGAAAGCAGTGTGGCCAGCGAGCAAGCATGCCTCCACTGTCTCTATCATGGGGAAAGCATTCATCGGCTAACTTTACGATTGAGTGGAAATCTTTCAGTGAAGCCTGAAAGGTCCATCGGTCATTTTCAGTGCCCTTGCAACACTTTGGACAACTAAATCCGTCTCATATTTAAAAAGCTGAATGTGCTTTTTACTGATTTTGTTTGATAAAAAACGGAGTGTAACTCAAATTTTAAATATTAAAGATTATATAAATGGAGAACTACAAATCATGTCAAAGGAGTATACGGAAATGGACTTAACGAAAAAACAAAAAAATGGAATGCTGCATCTGATCGTTCCTGCATTAATAGTCTACCTTACTTTACCATCATTTGCACCTGCTTTTTTGACAGTGGGACAAATAGAACAGAATTACACGTATTATGGCGCTGTTCCCGAAAAAATCTACAGGTACATCCTCAACGATTGGAACGCAGGAGCCTCCAGCGCGTGGACCAACCTTTCCTCAGGCTGGATACTTGGCCCTGAAGGCGCGAATCAACTCGGTGGCTCACTGGCTCAGGACGGTTACATGGTGGCAACAAAAGCCCTCCTCGCGATTGTTGCTGCAGAAGACGGCACAGACTTTGAGGTCTACAACTTGGTAAATGGCAGTCTGCTAGACGAGGGTCACTTAGACAACATGGATAAGCATCTCACGTTGCTGGCGAACGGTACGCAGTTTAAAGTGGTTTCTAATAAGATAGTTTCAGTTTTGCTTCTCAATTATCAAGAGATTCCTTCTGACACTGCCGTAGATGGACCGATACCGCGCACCTTCTACACAGACGTTAACGGTTTGTACGTTGGCAAAAAGTTCGTTCTCATGGCTTCTGAGCAACAAGGCCAGGTTAGCGGGGCATCCAGTTCACAGGTAGGCCAATTCTATGCTGTACTCGCATTAGAAAAGGCTTCAGTCACAGTGACCAAGGACGATGGCACCGTTTACACAACATTTACTGTTGAAGCCAACTCATACAAATTCTTACTTTTGGACTCTTTCAAAGTCTACACAATCGAATCTTCAACAGGCAACATCATGGTACAGTCGGGCACAATTGCAGGCAAGGGAGGATCAGACTCCCCATGCTTTACGGTTCCCTGCGCTCAAGGAGGATTCGTTGGAACAGCCTTCTATTCGAGATCACTTAAAAGCCAAGAGTGGTCTTGGGACCCTGGAAGGGACTACGGGTTCCGAATAACAGCCTCAGAGGACACGAGCGTAAGAGTGTACAATCTTGAAACCTCACAATTGATGAAGGAACTTACGGTGAGTGGCGGAAGCGGGACCACAATCCAGACGGAAGCATTCGCGATAGCCATATTGAGCGACAAACCAGTCACCGTCATGAAACTGAACAATGGCAGTATCGTGCAGTCTCCTACGGGTGGAGGAGGGACGTACGCGGGATACGGGGAAGGCGTGATGTTCATGACTATCCAGCCATCCGAAGACACTATAATTCATCTGCCCACCGACGCGCACGTTGAGGCGTACTTCTTCGCGAGCGAAACGACCCAGCTATCGATTGACGGCAACACCCAAGCAATACAGGCAGGCACTAGCTTCCAATACACTGTGCCAGGAACCCACACAATCAGCGCCAACAACAATGTAATCCTGCAGATTAACTTCTGGCCTCTCGAACCCGAATACCAAGGAATCTGGTTCAATGGAGCAGCAATCCCATGCATCGAAACCGTGAACAACGATCCAACCGTAACATTGACGCCAATCGAGGGCTTCCCCATGATGTACGTAATCGTGGGGGTAGCTGTCGCTGCAGTCGCAGTGATTGTCGGAATCTTCGTCATGAGAAGGCGGCACTAAACCAAGCTAGAAATCTACGAAAAACCTGCATAATAATAAACTGGGCGGGATTCCCAATAAATCCCTAATTTCTCTTTTTTTCCTTATTCCAGCGTCTTTCCTGAAGGCGGGGTTATAGGTTTATGAACATCTTTCTCCCTTATTGTAATCATGGAAGGCGGTTCTGCGTCGATGCTTTTTCTCCTCGACCTAGTCAAAGGCACGATAGCCCTTTTCCTCGTGGTCGACCCGTTGGGCAACATTCCCATCTTCATCGGTCTCACGAAAAACATGGACGACGCCCAGAGGACAAGCACCTTCAGATCCGCTGTTCTTACTGGGCTGTTCCTCCTCTTCGCCTTCGCCTTGGCGGGGCAGCAAATCCTCAACCTGTTCGGCATTTCGCTGAACAGTTTCATGGTCGCGGGCGGGCTCTTGCTTCTTATAATCGCTGTGAGACTCCTAATCGCGGGAGGCTGGCAGGACCCTTCCAGTTCGCCTGAGGGTCTCGGTGCTGTTCCCATCGGTTTTCCGCTTCTCGTGGGTCCCGGGGCGATAACGACGACTATTCTCATTCTTCAGTCTTCGGGGATTTTCGTGACGGTTTTTTCGGTGCTGATGACATTCGTCGCCGTCTGGCTGGTGCTGAGGTTCATTAATCCGATTTACAGGGTCCTCGGTAGAAATGGCGCCTTAGTAGTCACGAGGTTGATGGCGATGTTCATAGCCGCGATTGCCGTGCAATACATCGTCAACGGAGCCAAAAACCTCATTCAACAATAAAGGCTGGATAATGAATGGTTTTATCCTTTCAAAATTCTGTTTAAATGATGATGCTGAAAACGTGAAACCCTGTTTGATTTGCGGCGCATTTTTTCTGTTGTTTTGGGGCGCAAACATACTGTGTAATCGTCTGGTCTGATTTGTGTGACATTCGAGTTTCAATTTTGTGTGACAATATTGGAGTTTATAGAGAGTTGTCCGTTTCAAGGCACGTTTGTTCTGCGGTTTTAGAATAATTTGTTAAAATTTGTGGTTGGTCTCTGGGTTGAACAGTATTATCTATGGATTGATTTGTTTGTTCGGAGCCCGAATTTTTGGTGGCTGTTGTTACAGGTTTCTTATGATGTCGGCAATCATCTTGGCGACTCTTGAGTGCGTTTTTGAGCTCGTGTTCAGCGTGAAGTCGTAGGCTGTTATGTCCACACAGTCCTTGCCCAGTGACCTCTGGAGTAGGTGGTTTCTTTCTTCGTCGCTTCTGCGGACGTCGTCCTTGGCTTTGTCTGCCCGTATTCCCCTTCTTTCAGCTAAATGCTTAATCCTGTCCTCGAGGGGTGTGTTGAGGAAAACTTTTATGACGCCCTTCTTGTTCAAGGCGAGGAACGCTGACCTTCCCTCTATGATGACGTTGTCGCTTCTCAGGATTTCGTCCAGCTTGTTCCTGATGACCTCGTCTATGTCTATTTCGCCCGACCTGCTCAGGGAATCGAAATTCTTTATCGTTTCAAGGATTTTACTCGTGTTGAAGGTTTGGAGACCGAATTCGCTGGCTAGAACCTCTGCCACTTCAGTGCATCCCGAACCGAGATAACCGCACAATGCAATCTTCATGAACTTAACACCTTATCCATTGAATTTGCATGGCGTCCTAATAAATCAATCATCAAGTCCAAATGGTCGTTATGATGATTATTCTTTTGGCGGTTCAGCCCTTCTGAGTGCTGCTTTGGCTAGGGCTTCTCCGAGCTTCCTGCATTTCTCCAAGTCTTCTTTTACTGGTGCTCCTGAGGAAATTATGCCATCTGATATTTTCTCTAATCTGAAAGCCGATATCATTCTCTCCAGACTCTGCAGTGCTGAATCGCTGTCGCTTCCTCCTGAGGTAAAGGCGAACGCTGGTTTTCCTGTGACTTTTTCGCGGATGCTGAAGGCTTTGTCGAAGAAGTCTTTCATCAACCCCACCATGTAGCTGAAGTAGTTGGGCGACCCAAAAGCCACGGCGTCGCACGAGATGAAGTCGTAGACGGTCGCAAAGTCGACGCGTTTCAACGAAGCTGACGCCCCAGCGACCTTGTTGACTCCCTCTGCTATTGCTTTCGCTAAAGTTTCGGTTCTTCCGCTGCACGAGTAATAGAGGATTAATACTTGGACCATACTAAACCACCACGATTATTGGATAGGGCGCCCTTCGAGTTATATGTTTTTTCTTGAAATATCAAATAAAATTTAAGGCTAACACAAGTAAAGATACTGCCATGGCTCAAGGGCACAGGAAAAGGCATGCAAAATCCATTGCTGTCATCGTCGCGTTCGTGGCAATAGTGATAATAGCCTCCTCAGCCCTCATCATTCAAACGTTCATGGGGGGTTCCCGAACGAATCCCGCAATTTCGATTCTCGGATTCAGCCAGGGAACAATCCCTCTTTACGGGATGACCGAGGTCGACATCAACGTTACCGCTGATATTGTCAACCCTTTTGACCTAAGCGAGGCAAATGTTTCGGTCGTATTCACCACCCCAAGCAGCCAAACAATGGAGGTTCCCGCCTTCTATTATCAGGAGTATGACCGCAGCCTGACAGGAAACCAAGAAATCCTCACTCCGATAGGTGAGCCCTTCTGGAAAACTAGGTTCACGCCCACGGAGGTCGGGGAATACTCCTTTTATGCCAAGATTGTGAGAGGAGCGCAAACAGAAACAACTGACTCTCGCACGTTCGACGTTTCTTCTTCTGGCAACCGAGGGTTCGTAAGGGTCAGCAACGTTGACAGCAGGTTCTTCAGGTTCGACGACGGCAGCTCCTCCTTTTTCGTTGGTCACGACGTTTGCTGGTCGGGTTCGAGAGGAACGTTCGACTACGACGAGTGGTTCGCGTCCATGAACCAGAGCGGCGAAACAATCACCCGAATCTGGATGGCGCCGTGGGTCTTCGGCATCGAGTGGACGGAGCTCGGCTCCTACGACTTGGCTGAGGCGTGGCGGCTGGACTACGTGCTGAAGAAGGCGGAGGAAAAGGGCATCTACGTTCTCCTGTGTTTCATGAACCACGGTCAGCTTCAAGCCTCGGGGTCAACGGCGCAGTGGGCAGACAACCCGTACAACGGGGCGAACGGCGGTCCGCTTGAGAATCCTGAGGACTTCTGGACAGACGAGGAGGCTGCTGCGCTTTTCAAGAGGCGGCTGAAGTACATTGTTTCCAGATGGGGGTACAGCGCGAACGTTCTGGCTTGGGAACTGTGGAACGAGGTTGAGCTGACCGACAATTACGATTTCGCGGAGGTCAGCGAATGGCACAACATCATGGCTGAGTTCGTAAGAAACAGCGACCCGTACGGGCACCTGATAACCACGAGCTCCGACCCGCGCTTTGGCAGCCTGCAATCTTTGGACTTGCTGACGGTGCACAGGTACGGTCCAACGGGCTTCCTCGACATAGGCGGCGCAGTGCACGACCTGATTAGTGATTTGGTTCAGCGGTACCAGAAGCCTGTCGTTTTGGCTGAGTTCGGGGCGGACTGGAGGTGGTCAGACGACTCTTATACGACAAGAGACGTTGAGGGAGTGCAAATCCACAACGGTATCTGGTCTTCGGTTCTTTCTGGGTCAGCGTCGTCGGCGATGCTTTGGTGGTGGGACAACTACATCCACCTGAACAACCTCTACTACCATTTCGAAGCTTTGAGCAGATACCTCGAAGGAATTAAGCCAGATGAGGCTGAGCTGAGAAATCTGGAGGTGCAGTTCGTTCAGCCCGCTCAGATAAACGTCGAAGACCTGTGCAACCTGATGGTGTATCCGAGCTTAGGCTGGAGCAGACCCGAAGCGAACGTCTTCGAGGTCGACCTTTACGGCAATGTCGGCAACGCTTCTCAACTCAGCGGCTACGTTCACGGCGCATACCATCCTGAGCTAAGAAACAACCCCACGTTCATCGTCAATTTCACATATGGGGGCGAAATCGTTGTTCACGTGAACTCGGTCGCCAGCTCAAGCGCGGTTCTCAAAATCCTCGTTGACGGTTCGCTCGCGAAGACTGTTAACCTGACCGACATTGACGGGGAAAACGACGGCTTCGTCAACGAGTACAACCTCGACGTTTCGGTTCCTGTCTCAGCTGGCAGGCACGAAGTAAAGCTCGACAACGGCGGCAACGACTGGTACACGGTAGACTACGTGACGTTTACGAAGGCGGTGCTAAAAAACAGCAAAGCGAGAATCATAGGTTTATGCAACGACGCTTTCGCGATGGTCTGGGTGCAAAACAAGGAGCACACGTGGTGGAACGTGGTCAACCAGAAGCCCGTTGAAACCTTGGAGCCGGTGGAGTTCGAGCTTCTCGGCTTCCAAGACGGAACATACACCGTTGAATGGTGGGACACATACACGGGTGAAATCGTCAGAACCGTGTCTGTTCAGGCGGTCGGAGGAAAAATCCCGCTTCACGTCGAAAACCTCGACAAGGACATAGCCATTAAAATCTTATCCCCAATAATTCCTATGTAAAACACGTATGAGATGACAAAAAATGGCTCGGAACCCCCGTTTTGTTTCATGTCTGCATAATGTTGTCCCGTTCGACCCCTCTTTTTCCTTGACGAAACGTAAAACAATGGCGTCCCTTGTAATAATCGTCATCGTCGCCGCGTTTGCTGTTCCCAAGGCGCTCGAGTATTTCAATCCTAGCGCGAATCCGCCCGAAGAGCCGAAGCTCGTTCAGGTGATAATTTCGTCGACCTCTTATTCTGGGCAGTCGCCCGACATGCGTGTTGGGCTGCAAATTCCCGAAACCTCGACTCGGTACAGTTCTTCGCCGAACATGAACTTTCTGGGAACCTACGGCTTCGAATCCTACAGGACCACGCCCTACGGCGAAGTGGCGAACGACTGGCTGCTGTGGACCGACGGAGACTGGCAGACCGATAACACGAGTAGCATTGTGGCTTTCACAAAAGATGGAACTGAAGGCAATTTCGTCCACGGACGCTACTCCCAGAAAATAACGATTACGAGTTATTCGGAGCCCGTCAGGCTTGGGCAGTACCAGTCGGGCAGGGAGTTCTTGGCGAACGTAACCTACAGGTTCGGGTGCTGGATGAAGCAAAGCGGTCTAACGAGTGACGTTAGGCTTAGGGTCAGGTTCTGGAACGGCGATGAGAGGTACGACCAGTTCCAGAGCTTTGCCGTGAGTGGGGAGTGGCGGTACTACGAGATGGATTTTGTCCTTCCAGTCAACTGCACTCCGATTGACCCTTACTACGGGCAGTCCAGCTCCGAAAGAATCGAGGTCTTCTCGTCAGGCACCCTCTGGATTGACGACGCCCAGTTCTACGACTCCGAAGGCATCAACGCTTGGGGGCTGTCCACGCGGTTCATCGACGAGGTGAGGAATCTCAGGCCTTCGACCCTCAGGTACGGCGGGCTTGGGTGCAACTCGCTACAGCCAGAAAACATCTTCGGCAACAGGTTCGACCTGCAGAACTACGCCGACTGGGACGGCAACGTCGGGGGAGACGTGTTCGACTTTAACCAGTTTCTGAAGCTGTGCGAGCTGACGGGAGCGTGCCCAGACTACGTTATTTCGCAGTATCTGATTATGGAGCCAACCCAGATTTTGGACCTGCTGGAGTACATGTACGGGGACAACTCGACAACTTACGGGGCGATGAGGGAGGCGGCGGGGTTCGAATCGTGGGAGGGCAAGTTCGACAAGGTCTACTTCGAGCTGGGAAACGAAGTCCTGCGGAACGGCAACGGACCAACGTGGGACCAAGGAGTGTACGCGAACTACGTCACAGAGGCGGTCAGGGTCGCCAAGTCTTCGCCGTACTGGAACACGAGCGTTGACAAGATAGGCATCGGGCTGTGGTACTCGGAAGTCAGCCTCAACGTTCAGGTCCTGACTAATTTAGCTGATGAAATCAGCAATATAGACGAAGAAAGCATCGACTTCATGCTAGTGGCTGAGTATTTCCCCGGACACGACTTCACCAACTACTATTCGAACAGACAAACCACGTACAGCGAGGACAGCCTAACGGGCTCCGAAGCGAACAGGGCAATCTGGTACCGAAGGGCGCTGGGCGAAGCCGCGTACGTCGACGAGTACGCCTCGTACCTGTGGGAGATGACTGAGGAGAACTACCCAGCGTCCGTCAACGTCGGAATCTACGAGTACGGGATGACGGGCGTCTTCAAGAGGGAGCCTTATAACCACGAGATGGCAGACGTGGAAACGAGCTTAGGTGCAGCAATAGCGATTCTCGACCAAAGCCTGAGCCTGAGGAAGAATGGGGTGAACCCAATTAACGCTTTTTATGTTCAGGGTTTCGGGTGGACGTGGGGCTTCATGGAAGACTACGCGTACGTCAAGAAGAGACCCGTCTACTACGCCCTGCAAATGTATGCCGAATTCCAGAGGGGGCAGCTCCTCGACTGCTCCTTCACTTCGGGCACGTTCGACCCGTTCGGCGACGCCGCCAACAACTTCATCATGTGGGAAAACTTCCAGAGCTACGGACTCGAAGTCCACAGGTACCCCGTTGATGTGCCCAAAGTCGCGGTTTACCCGTTCAAGTACGGCGACAGGTACTCAATCTTGTTAATCAACAGGGACTTGGAAAACAGCGTGAACGTGCAGTTGAGCCTGCCTTACACGCCCTCGAACAGGACGCTGATTGTTTCTTTGACTGGCGACAGCCCGTATGCTTACAACGATGAATCGTTTGAAAGCGTGCAACTGAACTACACTCTAGTCTACGACTTCGCGGACAACTACAACTTGACCCTCCAGCCCCACTCGGCGTACATGATCGTGAACTACGCGGAGGGCGCCAAAGTGTGCCTCGACGAAGACGGCGACGGCTACGGAGCCAACATCTTCGAGCTGGTGGACTGCACGGGCTCAAAAACACTCGTCGACCCTGACGACTTGGATCTGGATATTCATCCCTGATTTGGTTAAAGAACGAAACAACATTGATGTTGCTTGAGAGAACAGTTCGGAGGACACTCTGTAACCATCAAAAAAGGCTGATGCGAAGAAAAGGTTCATGGCGGAACCAACCGTTTTTGTGTAGGTTCAAAAAGATTATTTACTGATCTTGAACAGTAGTTAATGGCGGCTATAACATGAAAAACGTGGAATTCGCCTTCGAGAACTGCCTCATTTCTTCAGAGAACATTGTTGAGACCGCGAAGAAACTGTTGCCTGAGATCGAAGACTGCGTGCAAGCCACGTCCAAGGGCTACGATGACGACAAAGCCTGCATCAACCTGCCTGACGACGGGGAAATGCATATAAAAGTCAAGGAGCTCGTGCAGGAAAAGAAACGCTTGAACCCGGAGTATCTTGTGGTCGTCGGGATAGGCGGAAGCAACCTTGGCACCGTGGCTGTTCAGGAAGCAGTTTTGGGGAAGCTGCACAACCAGCTTAATCCTACAATTAAGGTTTTGTATGCTGACACGGTGGACACGGATTACGTCAACGGCATTGTCAAGTTGATTGAACCAGCGCTAGAGAAAGGCGGCAACGTCGTAATTGACTGCATAAGCAAGTCTGGGACAACGACTGAGACCGCCGTGAACTTCGAGGTGCTGATTGACGTCGTTCGCAAGCACAAACGCGACTACAAAAAATGTGTCGTAATAACCTCGGACAAGGATTCCCAACTGTGGAAGTTCGGACAAAAAGAAGGCTTCAGCACGCTCGAAATTCCCGAAAAAGTAGGCGGAAGATACTCTGTTCTCTCGCCCGTCGGTTTGTTTCCGCTTGGACTCTTAGGGATAGACATCGACGAATTGACTGCTGGCGCCCAATATGCTAGAGACCTGTACATAAGCAGCGACGTTGAGGAAAATCCAGCTGCGAAATCAGCGTCAATCCAGTTCCAGCAATTCAAGCGGGGAGTGAACGTTTTCGACCTGTTCCTGTTCTCTAACGATCTGGAGTCCGTGGGCAAATGGAACAGGCAGCTCGTGGCAGAGAGTCTGGGGAAAGAATGCAATAAGAAAGGCGAAAAAGTGAACGCGGGGATTACGCCGACCGTTTCGGTTGGGTCAACGGACCTGCATTCGATTGCTCAGCTTTACCTTGGCGGTCCATTCGACAAGTTTACGACGTTCGTTTCAGTCAAAAACGACTTCTCGTCATTGAAGGTGCCAAAAACAGGCGACTATGATGAATTGGTGGCTGGGATTCGGGGAAAAAGCCTGAAAACCGTCATGGACGCCATACTCGAGGGGACGAAGGCAGCCTTCAGGGAACGCGCGAGACCGTACTCCGAGATTGTTCTTCCCGACAAGTCCGAATGTTCCGTTGGGCAGTTCCTGCAGTTCAAGATGCTCGAAACAATCTACCTAGGGTACCTTCTGGGCGTGAACCCGTTCGGACAACCCAGCGTGGAAAGTTACAAAAAAGAGACCAGAAGAATCCTTTCGCAAAATTAAGACTTGCGTGTTCAAAAAATGGTAGACTTTACTTTTTGCCTTTTTTTAGGCTTTGTTCAAGCTCAAAAACAGCGTTGACAGGGTACTCGTTGCGGGCAATGAACGAGCCAACAATCGCTATCTTAGCTCCCGCTTTTTCTGCCTCAACTATCGTTTTCGGGTTCATCCCTCCGTCAACCGCTATCGTCTTTTTGGGGAACCTCTTTGAAAAAAGGGAAATCCTTTTCGAGCTTTCCACATTGTATCCTTGTCCGCCCGCCCCCATCGGCACCGTCATGAGGAGCACTATGTCAGAAGCTTCGACGATTTTTGCACTGAGAGCCTCGGTTGATGTTGGCAGGTTCAGGCAAATCCCCGACAAATAGTTGCACTCTTTCACAAAGTTGAGAACTTTAATTGCGTCTGCTTCGGAGCTGAAGGATTCTCTTTGCACGAAAACTTCGAATTCAGCTCTTTTCTTTCTTGGAATGAAGGCGTTCATTTCCTCAATGATTGGGTACGGGTCGTCAACCATGAGGTGAGCAGCCAAAGGAATCTTATCATTCAAGCCTTGATATAAAGCGCGTATCAGATTGGTTTTAAACGCTGTCCTTTTCGGAATCATCGGCGGCTTCATGACGTCTATGTGGACTCGGTGAAACTTGCCTGTCTTGATCAAACTGAGTATGGTAGCCATGGCTTCGGATTCAGAAACGTCGTCAACGTGGGCGGCAAGTTCAGGCTCGTAATCCAGAATCGACAGAGAAACCAACATCGCAATACAAAATATAAGAACGGTCAAGATATACATAACATTTGCACCACAAAAACGAGGCGAAGAAAATGGCGCAAAAACAATATTTCCTTGGAGTCGACAACGGCACCCAAAGCACCAAAACCATCATCGTGGACGGCGAAACAGGGCAAGTCGTAGCCAAAGCAGCAAAAGGATACGGGCTCGTAGAAGGGCTTCCGCCTGGCCACAAAGAGCAGGACCCAACCGTCTGGATCGACGCCCTGCACGAGACGATGAAACAAGCTTTGCATGAGGCGAAGATAGACTCCCGAAACGTTAGGGCGATAGGCGTCTCTGGGCAACAGCACGGATTGGTTCCTCTCGACGAAAAAGGAAAAGTGATTAGGCCAGTTAAGCTGTGGAACGACACAAGCACGCTTGACGAATGCAACATCCTCACCCGGAAGCTCGGAGGAAAAAAGGCAGTCATAGAATATTTGGGGCTAACAATTCCGCCTGGGTTCACGGCTTCGAAGGTTCTCTGGCTCAAAAGGCACGAGCCAGCGAACTATGAAAGGCTGAGCACCATTTTGCTGCCGCATGACTACTTGAATTTTTACCTGACGGGCAGAAAGGTGATGGAGTACGGCGACGCTTCAGGCACCGCCCTCATGAACGTCCGAACGAGGAAGTGGCGTAAAGAGGTTCTGGACGCAATCGACCCGAACTTATTAGAGAAGCTTCCTCCGCTGCAGGGCTCCGACAAACCAGCAGGAACAATCCGAGAAGAAATCGCTGAAAAAATTGGGTTCCGCAACGACGTTCTCGTCAGCGCAGGCGGTGGAGACAACATGATGGGCGCAATAGGAACGGGAAACACGCGGGAAGGAATAGTCACGGCTAGCCTCGGCACCTCAGGCACCATCTACGCCTACTCTGACAAGCCCGTGGTTGACCCCTCGGGAGAAATCGCAGCCTTCTGCGACTCGACGAACGCTTGGCTTCCCCTGCTTTGCGCGATGAACGTCACGGTTGCCACGGAGTTCGTTAGGAACATGTTTAAGCTTTCCCACGATGAGCTAAGTGATGTTGTTGAAAAGACTCCGCCGGGCTCAGACGGCTTGATTCTTCTTCCGTACTTCGAGGGCGAAAGGACGCCTAACATTCCAGACGGCACCGGGCTTTTCTACGGTCTTAACAGCGAAACCTTCGACAAGGAGCATTTTGGGCGGGCAGCAATGGAAGGCGTCACACTGGGCATGAACTACGGTCTCAACAGAATGAAAAGCCTCGGTATCAAGCCTTCGCAGATTAGGCTCACCGGTGGCGGCTCAAAGAATGCGGCTTGGAGGCAGATAGCGGCTGATGTGTTTGACGCTGAGGTTGTGTGCCTCGAAACGGACGAGGGCGCTGCCTACGGAGCTGCGTTGCAGGCGATGTGGACCTACAAAAACAGCATCGGAGAAAAAACAAGCATCCAAGAGTTGACTGACCGTTACGTTAAGGTGGACGAGGAAACGCTTACCAATCCAAAACCCGTAAACGTGGAAGTCTACCGTGAGCTACAAGAAATCCAAGACAACGTCAGCTTGGCTTTACGGAAAACGTTTGCCAAACACAGAAAATTCTTGACAAAGCACGTCAGATAATCAATTTTTGTAACAATTTTTCTAGATTACTTTCGACGAATTAGTGTGAGAAAGTGTTTTTATTCAGCAGCTCTCAACACTTTATCGACCGTTGATGAATAAAGTTGCAGCCCGAGAAGCCATAGACAGCCTGTTACGGCTTCAGAATCCGTCCAGAGACGATGTTAACCGAGTCAAAACCAGAATTGCACAAAAATATGGGCTGACTCAGGTTCCGAAAAACTCGGAAATAATAGAGTTCCTCGAACCGGATGAACGAAAGAAAATCCTTAAAGTTTTGCGCAGAAAGCCAGTCCGCACAGCCTCAGGAGTCACCGTTGTCGCGGTGATGACGAAGCCTTGGCCGTGCCCGCAAGGACAGCCATGCGCGTATTGTCCAGGCGGACCGTCGAAGGGTGTTCCGCAGAGCTACACGGGGCTTGAGCCAGCCTCCATGAGGGGGTCGCAGAACGCTTACGACGCGTACAAGCAGGTCAGGCACAGGATGGAACAGTACGAAGCTATTGGGCACGCGGTTGACAAGGTTGAGCTCATAATTATGGGAGGAACCTTTCCAAGCACTCCTCAAAGCTATCAGGAGAAATTTGTTAAGGGATGCTTGGACGCAATCAACGGACAATCCTCCAGCACGGTTGATGAAGCCAAGAGGCTGGCTGAGTCAAGTCGGATTCGGAACGTGGGAGTCACGGTTGAGACCCGTCCGGATTGGGCTAAGGAAAAAGACGTTGACCAGATGCTTTCGTTGGGCGTGACAAGGGTCGAAATCGGCGTGCAGAACGTGTACAACGATATTTATGAGCTCGTTAATCGCGGCCACACCGTGAGGGACGTGGTTGACGCGACCCGTGTTCTGAAGGACTCTGGGCTCAAAGTCGTTTATCACATGATGCCTGGGCTTCCAGGCTCAAATTTTGAGAGAGACCTTGAGGGCTTCAAAACGGTTTTTTCTGACCCCTGCTTCAAGCCTGACATGTTGAAGATTTATCCTTGCCTCGTCATCGAAGGAACCATGCTGCATGATTGGTGGAAAATGGGCAAGTTTGAACCCTACACGACTGATGAAACTGTGGAGCTGTTGTCTGAAACCAAAAAATTTGTTCCAGAATGGGTCAGAATCATGCGTGTCCAAAGGGACATTCCTGCGTACCTGATCGAAGGGGGCGTGAAGAAAAGCAACCTTCGGGAGCTCGTTCAAGACAAACTCAAAGAGGAAGGTCGAAGGTGCAGGTGCATTCGATGCCGCGAGGTCGGGCACAGATGGCTGAAGGACAAGGTGGTCCCCGATTACAAGCGGGTTGAGATGCTGATGAAAACGTACGAGGCTTCTGGGGGAACGGAGCATTTCATTTCTTTGGAGGACCAGACGAACGACGTTCTGATTGGCTACTTGAGGCTTCGGTTTCCGTCCGATGAGCCGCACAGGCCAGAAATTCGGGGAAAAGAAGCCTCGATTGTTCGGGAGCTGCGTGTTTGCGGTCCAGTTGTTCCCGTTGGAAAGCGTGACAAAGGTGCACAGCAGCATAGGGGCTGCGGGAAACGGCTTCTGGAGAAAGCTGAGCAACTCAGCAGAGAGCATAGTTGCGAAAAAATTGTTGTTACAAGTGCTTTGGGTACAAAAGGGTACTACAAGAGGCTCGGCTACAGGTACGATGGGGTTTACGTGAGCAAAAAGTTGTAGACAAGAATGCTGCATTTTTAAATTAATCCATGCAAATAATAGGTAATGCTAATATCGACAATGGGCTTGAATATTTTAAGCCCTTAAATTGGATGGTTTGAGCCTTTGAAAAAAGTGGACAAATACGAAAAAATCAGCGAGCTGGCGCGTCGCCGAGGTTTCTTTTGGCCTTCCTACGAGATTTACGGTGGCGCAGGCGGGTTCATCAATTGGGGTCCCTTGGGTTCGGTGATGAAGAGGAAGATTGAGGACAAACTCAGAGACCAATTCATCCGCAGATTAGGATTGTACGAGCTTGAGTCCCCCATCATCACGCCTGAGAGGGTCTTCGTCGCTTCGGGGCACATTAAAAGCTTCAAGGAGCCCATGGTTGAATGCAGCGGATGCCAGAAATGGTTCAGGGCGGACCATCTTCTGCAGGAAAACGCGAAGTTGAGCTCGCAGGAGACGGACAAGATGCAGCTCAACGAAATCGGGGAAGCTGTTGAAAAGCACGGGATCAAGTGTCCCGACTGCGGGGGAACTTTTGGACCGCCAGAACAGTTCCTGACGATGTTCAAGACAGCCATTGGACCGTACTCTGACGCTGTGGGTTATGGTCGTCCTGAGGCTGCGCAGGGGGTCTTCGTGGAGTTCAAGCGTCTCTACGAGCAGACGAGGGAAAGGTTGCCTGTTGGCTTCTTCACTATCGGTCATGCCCTTCGGAACGAGATTTCTCCCCGTCAGGGACCAATCCGCCTGAGAGAGTTCACCATTGTCGACTTGGAGTTTTTCTTTGATCCTGAACGTCCCGAATGCCCGCGTCTTGGCGAGGTTGAGGACGAGACGTTGAGGCTCCTACTTACAGACAAAAGGCTGAAGGATTCGGATGTTTCCGTCGAGGTTTCCGTGAAGGAATCTTTGTCCAAGGGTCTCGTTAAGATGGAGTGGCAGGCTTACTTCATGGCTTTGGCTAAGCGGTTCCTGAAGGATTTGGGGGTTCCCGAGGAGAAGCAGCGGTTCATCGAGAAGTTCGCTTGGGAGAGGGCTCACTATTCCGTTCAGGGGTTCGACCAGGAGGTTTACCTCGACCGCTGGGGGTGGGTTGAGGTCGCGGGCTTCAATTATAGAACCGACTACGACCTCAAGGGGCACATGAAGGAGAGCGGCGTCGACTTGACCGTTTTCAAGGCTGATGGCACGAAGAGGGTTCGAACCGAGCTTGTCGTTAAGCCTGTCCATTCGGAGTTGGGTCCAGCCTTCAAGGAAGACACGCCGAAAGTGATTGAGCTGTTGCTGGAGGCTGATCCGAGGAAGGTCGAATCTTCACTCAAGGAGCAGGGCTACTATATGGCTGGGAAATACAGGATTCTGCCACAGCACGTCGCGTTCGTCGAGAGGAAGGTCGAGGAGACGGGGCGAAGGTTCATTCCGCACGCTATTGAGCCGAGCTTCGGTTCGGACCGTTTGGCTTATGTCGCGTTAGAATATGCATACAAGGTGAGGAAGGGGAGGACGGTTCTGAATCTTCCGCGCGACATCGCTCCCTTGCAGTTGGCTGTTCTCCCGCTCGTGAGCAAGGGTGGCTTGCCTGAAAAAGCTTTGAGTCTTCGTGACTTGCTTGTTGACGAGGGGTTCTTGGTTGAGTACGACGAGGGCGGCTCAATCGGGAGGAGGTACGCGCGTTTCGACGAGATTGGCACTCCACTGTGCGTCACGGTGGACTATAAAACGGTTGAGGACGGGACTGTGACGGTGCGTGACAGGGCGTCTTGGAAGCAGGTCAGGGCGAAGGTTGACGTTCTGCCTGATCTGTTGTGCGACTTTTTCCGCGGTAAAATCGGGTTCGAGGGTTTGGGTTCTCCCGTAAAGTCTTGAGTGCGGTTTTTGGGGTGTTGTGTGCTGTTGTTGACTAGCTAGGTTTTTTAAGGTTGTCGTCATTATTGATGTGTTAACCATTTGTTTGTGTATGAGGCTGAGATTCGTTGGTTTTTCCCATTGAAGCAGAGCACAGGGCGAAGAGGAGAGCCCTGCGTTTGTGCACGGACCACCTTCGGAAGGTCATGAACGTTTACCGTAAGACGGCTCAGGTGATTGAAGCCTACATGGAGAACGACAAGCCGTCCCTCCAGCAGCTCTACGGCGAAGTCCAGAAGCTCGGTGACGACGTGGACGATTCGAAGCGGGCGGTCGCCCTAGAGCTGGTCGAGATCGGCACCATTCTGATTAGCCGTGAAGATTTCCTCAGGTTCACCGACGTCACGAGCGAGATTGCTGATTTTTGTAAGGGCATCGCGTTCAGGCTGACCCAGATGGTGGAGCGGGGGTGGGACGTTCCTTCGGACATCAAGAACGGCATTGTTGACCTTGCTGGCGCCGTGTCTGACGCTTCTTCGATGCTTAGGGACACTTTCCTCATGTTGAATTACGGGTCGCCTAAGGTTTTGGAGAAAGCCAAGGACGTGGAGGTTGCGGAGAGAAAAGTCGACGACAAGTACCGTGACCTTGAAATCTTGATTCTCGAAGGCAAGCTCGACATTCGCACGCTTCTTTTGATGAGGGACATTATTCAGCTCCTCGAAGACATTACTGACAAGATTGAGGACGCGTCTGACGCAGTTCGGATACTGGCGTTCGCGGTTTAGGGGGCTGGACGTTTTTTGCCCGAGGAAACTGAAGCTGAGTTTGTCGAGAATTTCCTCGTCGTTTGGGACACAAAGAAGGGTTCAGAGTTGTTTGAACTCGGGTTCTATGGCAAGCCCTTGGGCATTCCTAAGCCTAAGAGCTCAGAGTTCGACGTGCCCCTTGTCCTCGACTTGATGGAGGGGCTGTACCTCGCGGAAAAAGGCTTGGTCCGCGTTGTTGAGGGAAAAGAAAAGATAAAAGTGAATCTTCGGACGCTTAGGAGCAGAGCCCAAAGGACGTTTGACGCTTTCGACGCCATGTACGCCGTTTACCGGGACCTTAGAGAACAGAGTCTTGTGGTTACGCCGGGAGTCAAGTACGGGTGCGACTTCGCCGTTTACAAGGAGGGTCCAGGCATCGACCACGCGCCCTACATGGTTTCGGTGAAGAGCCAGAAGGACGCGATGACGGCGACCGAAATAGTTAAAGCAGGCAGGCTCGCGACCACAGTCAGGAAACGCTTCATAATAGCAGTCCCCGACCTAGAAAAAAACAAAATACAATACTTCATCTACAAATGGTTCAAAGCATAGGTCAACTTATCATTATACATCGATGTATAGATACCAATTTTTCAGAGACAATATTATATAAAATAATTTGGATGTATTTTATCAATGTTATTGTTAAGAAAATCATCTTTTTTTCTTAATTCCAAATAATTTATAAAAAACCAAGTAATAAAGTGATAAAGTATGGTAGACCATATTTATTTTAGTGAGCGTGAAGGATATAGGGCACCAACAAGTGAAGCGATTGAAAGTCGATTCTGGGGCGGTTTTGTAGACCTTGTAAAGAGTCTACTCGATCAGGGATTTCTTGCGGAACAATTCCCTGTAAATTGTCCTGATGGAAGAGGCGTATACGAATGCGATTCAGATCGAATTGGATTGAGATTTGAAGCTGAAGTTGGATTGTCTTGGCCCATTGATCCGTTTCTTATTCCTGATACTCCAAAAGTTATGGATGCAGTCGAGTTCTTCGGACGTTACGTCTCCGAGGCCAAAAAAAGAAGTCCGCATTCCTTCTATGGTCATGAACATTTATATGACTTTGACGCAAAAGCAGGTTATGAGAAATATTCTATTCGCGTAAATAGTCTCTTTCGATTGTGCGGGCATCCTTTTGAGTTCATGAAAGGAAAGGTAGAGCGTCTAGGACCAGATATACTACATCAACCATTGCGTACAATAATATTTTGCACTGGTGATGATGAATTGGATAAGTTACTACAGATAGCGAGGACACATTTTTTAGCTGTCGACCCTTTAGTTAGAAAAGATGCATTGGAGAAGCTCTGGGATGCATTTGAGCGTCTTAAGACCCTTGAGAATTCAGATAAGAAAAAAGGTACAGAGATTTTCTTAAAAAATGCAGTTGAAAATGAATCAATAAGATCGGAGATTGAGAAAGAGGCTTTCGAACTTACAAAGATAGGTAATTCCTTCCGCATTCGCCATCACGAAGTAGGCAAAATTGAGATTTCTAGTGACCTCGATGTTGATTACTTGTTTTATAGGCTATTCGGGCTTATTTGGAGATTGTTAAGAGGGACTAATCGAGTTCGTTGATTGATAAAGTACTTTTCAAGATTTGGTTGATAATAAAAATTTTTTCTACCTTACATTTTTAACATTGTTCCGCTAAAGCTTTTCGTAGAAGATATCAATCTTCGATTAAAATTAGGTTAGTTTTCTCTTTCTTCTGGCTTGGGCTCTTGTATGCCATAAATTGTCAGGAGGATTGACGGTATGGTAAGGATTATCATGAGGAGGAAGGGGAGTTGCGGGGACACGTTGTCGTATAGTAGTCCTCCAGCTATTCCGCCGACGGCCATCAGCAGGTACGTGAAGAAGTTCATGGAGCCCGTGGCTTTCCCGCGTTCAGACTGCGGCACAAGATCAGCGAACAATGCCTGACTCGCAGAGTAGCCGAGGAGCTGGCTGGCTCCCCAAAGAATAAGCGAAACGAACAGGGTTTCATAATTGCCGTAAACGAACAGGATTGTCGCGGGAACAGCTAATACTCCCGACAGTATCAAAGGGATTTTCCTTCCCAGCTTGTCAATCAGCCTGCCGACAGGGACCGAGAGGACGATCATGCTGGAAAACAATACGATATTAGCATATCCCCACCTTTCACGCGCCAGCTGCAGCGCCGGGTCCAGCGCAGGCAGAACAGCCGGGTTAGGCGGTCCACCGATTTGCAGAACATAAAAGGCGTAGACGAGTAGAAGCGGCATCACCATTGTGAACGCGAACCTGACTATTGCTGAGGAGACGAAAAGGTAAAACGTCGACCGCGGAACCTTCTTCCAGACCCTTATTCCCTCCCTTACGGATTCGGGGAAAGAACTCAACACCTCCTTTAAATTAAAAATGTATTTGCTTTGTATGCTTTCCTTCAGCTTCAACCTCACGGTTGCAGCCGCAAGAAACAGCGCTATCACTATTGCGTAGGCGATTCTCATGCCCGCAATCGAGCCGTAGGTTGCCACGAGGAAAAGCGCCGCTACGGGAGCGGGAGTCGTTGACACGCTCATGATCAAGTTCAGTATGGAGAACCCCATCCCCCGCTGTTTCGCAGGCAACGAATCCGCGAACATCGCGTTCAGGGCTGGCTGGTACAGGAGACACAGGTTCCGCAATAGTTCGCCGAGGAGGACGTAGTGCCAGACGGGCGCCACCGCGTGAAAGACGAAGGACAGTGCCACGCCGAACGTCAGGGTCGAAACGAGCCAGCGGCGACCGTACTTGTCCGCGAAGTAGCCGCCGGGGAACTGCACCGAAGCCAAGGCAAGCATCGAGACCGCGGTGATCAAGCCCAGAATCGTCGGGCTGCCGCCGAGCTCAAGCACGTAGTCGGAAAAGTACGTCCCGGGGAGCTCCTGGGCGAAGTCCATCAGTATCCAGCTGACGATGAGCACCATGTAGTTCCCCGTAAAAAACGAGAACTCGCCCTTCAGTTTCTCCGTGAAACCCAAATGGTTGACCTGCCCAAGTTTGTTCTAGCACCCTTTGGCTTTGTTATGGCAGTCTATGAAATAAATATTGTGCGATGAAACAACGATAAAGGATTAGGAAGGACTCCTCTAACAGATGGCTCCCGTTCAACGTCTGGCAGAGAAGGAAGGATGATACCCAAAACATACCCTAAAATGCTTGTTTCTCGCCTTGTTTTCATGTTCATTGCATTGTTCTGGTTGTTGTTTATAGATTTGATATTCTTAGTCCGCTTTCGCACCCCTTAATAGGCACTTGGGTCGTGAATTGCGGTTTAGAGGTTAGCTGTATGCCTTCAGGTAAGGAGTATCAGGAAAAAGTCGACGTTCTGGACATTCTTATTAGTATACTCAGGGACCACGAGGAGTCGCTTCAGAAGATCGCTGAAAGGTTCGACGCCGTGTGCAACGAAGTCTCCGTCTTCGAAGAAAAGGCGGCTGTACTCGACCGCGTCCTCGAACACTTGGGCGGACAAAAAATACAGACCATCATCGGAGCCACAGGAACCAAGGGACCACTCGTAACGGTTAACTGCAAAAGCTGGCAGTCCTTCAAGGGCGCAAGCCAGGGAGCTTTGCTCGTAGCCTACGAAGTGATCGGCGAACAAACATACTTTTCGTCCGTCTCAGACCTGTCCGTGTTCACGTTTTCTGGGGAGCTCAACGAAACGTCGTTGACCGTGAGCAAAGGCGTGAGGCGCTGGATAGAAAGAAGCCTCGGACCGGACGAGGACGAGACGCTTGAGTCCGGAGAGAACGTGTCGGTGGACGGAGACTCCGCCTACAAGACCATCGTCAACTCGAAGACAATTAGACGTTGGCTTTCCGCCGAAACAGGCGTGCCCGAAGACAAAATAGTGGAAGGCAAAGTCATCGTCTAACATGGTTTGAACATATTTTTTTAATATTTTTTCCAAAAATGGACAAACAGAACAGTTTTTTCCCATAAATCAGAAATACTTATGATCGTTTGCCTTTTTGCGGCAAAAAACGGGCATTACTGCCAAAAAACGGCAAAAACCGTATTCTTTTGTCTAATATTGGCTAAACGTTCCCTTTTTCGTTAGAAAACCTTAAAATAGGCTTCTCGGGATAACATGGAACCATAATAAGAAAGCGAGGTAAGAAACAATGTTAACCAAAACGTGTTTGTCCCAAAGAAGAAGCAACCTAGAAATTGTTGCAGAAATTTTGAAAATCGCGCGAAAAGGCGCCAAAAAAACCAGAATAGTGTACGGAGCCAACCTGAACTTCAGGATGCTGGACGAGTACCTCGAAAAACTCGGAAAAGCAGGCCTGATCGCAAGCTACGAAGGCAACGGCGGACTCATCAGAACCACCGAAAAAGGCGTCGAATACCTCCAGCGGTTCTACGGGCTGCAGGAATTCGGCTTAGCCTAAACCTTTATGGACCACAAATACATACTTTAGATACATACCAAAAAAACTGGGTCACGGAGAAACCCGCCATGGCACCGAAAACGTGGATGCTGCCCTTCCTCCTGGCGCTCGGAGGCGTCCTGTCCGACTACGCGACAACCACGATAGCCCTCAACTATTGTACAGGACTGCGTGAAACCCACGTGCAGTACAGCCCAGTTCTGGCGCTCACCATCTTCTGGACAGCCATCACCGTGCTCACGCTTGCCCTGCCCAAGAAAAAGCCCTGGACCATCGGCATCAACGGGCTCGCGCTCGCATCGTACATAGGCGCCGTAAACAACACCCTCGTAATCCTCGGACTATTCACAGGACTAGTAATCTAACAAAACAGTTTCCATGCTTCGTGCCGCTAAGTCAACGTTTTTTCACCAGAAACTGTTGATCCAATTTGGGCGTTAAAAAGACGGCACGCAAGCATGGATAGAAAAATTTTATAAACAACTATTACAGAAATATAGACTCCCGATATAGATTTGAAATTCATTATTTACACAAAAAAGTGTAGAGAACTAAAATGACAATACCAAATTTAGTCAGGGATTATGCACGTTTAGTGAAATCGCGTGGGAGGTCACTTATTTCATATCCTCTAACAGCAATAATAGGTTATTTGGTTTCAAGCCATAGTCTCCCCCCAATACTTCCAATATCTATTCCCCTATTATCTCTTTTTATAGTCTCAACCTGCGTTTACATTTACAATGATATAATAGATTCAGAAATGGACGAGCTTAACCTGATAAAACAACATCGTCCCTTACCATCAGGAGAGGTGCCCAAGGGGGAAGCATTAAAATTAGTTTATATAACGGCTCTCGCCGGGACAGCCTTGAGTCTATTCACTAAACTAGAGGTTTTCATTCTAATATTAGCATTCATTATTCTCTTTTTATCCTATTCAAACCCGAAAATCAGACTTAAAAAAAGATACATTATGAAAGAAGGAACTGTTGCTGCAGGTCTTCTCATTTCAACTTTCATTGGAGGAGTGATTGCTGGTGCAATTACTTTAGGCGTTGTTTTTCAAGGGTTGTTCTTCTTTTTTGGAACGTTCGTGATTTACCCAATTTTTGTTGACCACCACGATATAGATGAAGACAAAAAGTATGGGATAAAGACACTTGCTATGGTGTTAGGGTGGAAGACAAAGATGGAATTGGCAATCTTCTACTTACTTTCTATAATGGTCATTGCTACTTTGGCATACTCAAATCTTGGATTCAACGTGATTTTCCCCGTTATGGTTGTTGGTTCATGCCTCTTATTTCTTAGATTTCTGGTCCCAATCATAAATAGTTTTGAAAAGCTAAAATATAACAAAGCTATGAAATCCATGTTCGTTTTCTGGATGTTTATACAGACTGCCTTGATTGTAGGGTCATTCCCAATATGACTAGATGTTCTTGAACCTGTCTAAGAAACTATTCATCGGAGAGGCTTTCTCCCATAACAATTCAAAAGTTTCTATCAATCTTTCTGAAAGTACTGCATTATGGAAAAAGAAAGCGACATTAAAAGACTTTGTATAAGGTCGAGTAACCTCAACCATAGAATATTTTCTATCAATAACGAGAAATGTATATGGTAGTTCAATGTATCTAATTTGGCAGTTTTCTGAATTTGCGAATTCAAGAAGTGACTTGACAAGATGGGGATTAGAGATAATTGTTCGTAATAGATGAATATTGGTTGAAATAGTGTCTTTGTTGCTTGATAAAAATTTCATCTTAATCCCCCTTAAAGCGGTCTCTGCAGTCACTTCAATTGTTCGCGCATCAGAATATGGCGTTGCGAAGTAAATGCTTTCCTCAGCCTTCTGTATATATTCAATCACGTCATCTACGACTTTTTCCCATGTATCCGCCATTCGGACGGGTCCAAGAATGTCTGATACTCGTTCTCCTGGAACAATATTGGTGTCTTTCAGAATCGCCTGCATAATCTCTTCAGTTTCTTCGACTGTTATGTTTTTTACTTTTGTTAGTTTGTCAATTAAGTCTAGGCGGTCTTTCTGGCTTATGGCGGTCTGGAACGCTTCCGCGAGCTTAAAGCCTATCTTACCCAGGGTCGTGTGCCTGTAAGCGCCGTCGACCCTTTCTATCAGGTCCGCGTCAATGAGCCTTTTAAGGTGCGTATAATACTTCTTCTGAGTCAGGTCCAGCTCCCTTATAGCTTGAGTGGAGCTGCCTATGCCATTTTTTGCGGCGTAAAAAATTTTTATTGCGTCAATGTTGGCTGCTGCAGAAAACAGCTTTTCCAACTCGGCGAATGCCCTTGTTTCTGGGTCCTCCTTCTCAACCTGAACCGTCTCGAAGGGCGCAATCAACGATTGCCTCTTTCCGATCACGTTCTTCATTCTTTCATCTTTACTCCGCCGAGTTTTTCAAACGTTAATTCTGGTTTTTCGGGGAACCTGCTTTCCTCGTTACCATTAAAGAGGGGGAATGCGCCTTCGTTTCTTTCAAGAGTTAACAGTACCCAACTCTCTTGAACTACGCTCATCTATGGCACCACTCCTCCTTTCATTGGACAGTACGCAGTTTTTTCTTCCCAAGTTTCAAACATCGATAGACGATGAGACTATAAAAAAGGTTCGAACGACAACTAAATAACAAAAAAACGTATTCCAAATACATTTTATAAAACACAAAAAACAAGAAAAGATACAGTCATTTCCAAAATCGAGAAACAAACAGCGCAGCTCACAGACCTGCACAAAACAGGACAGGTCTAAGACCGCATTTGTTGTTCAAACAGCATTTCTGATTGTTGAACAAATCAGACCAGACGAAAACAAAAGAACCGAAAATTCTTCAACGCATTAACGCTGATTTCTAGCCTTCAATGTTCCATGATTAATCGGAAGAATAACGCTCGTTCAGCCAAATTTGGCTTATGCCTGCTTTTTCGCTGGCTCAGGCTTTTCCTCAGCCTTCTTAGGCTTCTTCGCAGGTTTCTCCGCTGGCTTCTCCGTGATCTTCACGTTAATCTGGGCAATGTCGTCCGTAACTATGTTTCCACGAATCGTCTTCCTGCGCCTGACATTTTTTTGGGAAGGCTTAAACCCCACTCCTCTGCCAATCAAAATTCTCGACTTGATTCCGCCGTGAACGTCGGGTCTCATCGGAAACCCAGACTTGTCGCTTCCG
>CAZRIK010000008.1:0-42762 GCA_964600125.1 uncultured Candidatus Bathyarchaeia archaeon | reverse complement strand
TGGTCGAAGCCCCAAACAACAAAGGCTTAAAAGAAGAAGACATTTGCCTATACTGCTGGACAGGCAAAACATAGTCGAATGATGGAAAGATATTTTTTACACCAAAGCGTTCTTTAACATACAAAAACGTGCAAAGTAAATCGTGAACAAAAAATATAATCCGCTGTTTATGCAACGTTTTTCCAAGTCCATGTTTTCCTTTTTTAGCAATTGGCGGAGACCAGATTTCCATGAAGAGTTAATACCCGCAAGAAAAAAGATAAATGCCGTTGTAGGATGACTATTTGTGCAGAAAAGGCTTTACTCAGTTAAAGCATAAAGGAAGTATCATATTCAGAAAAGTGAAAGCCATGTCGCTAAACAACATTCTGAAGCAGATTCAGGAAGAATTAACCAAGAAGGACGCCGTCCGCCAAGACGTTCAAGAAGCGATGCGGAAATGCACAAGACTGTCGAAAACGGCGATTTTCCACCTCCACAAAGAACAACTCGAAGACGCCGAAGCAACGCTTGGAGAGGCAAAGGAACTGTTCAGTAAATTGGTTACGCTTACGGCAAGTTATCCTGACCTTTATTACATGGGAATTGTCGAAGCAGCCTTCGAGGAGTATACGGAAGCCAAAATTTTTCTTGCCCTAATTAAAGAAGGGCGTTTCGTAGGCAACAACGAAATCGGCGTTCCATTGCCAGCCTACATTCTCGGCTTAGCCGACGTGATCGGGGAGCTTAGACGCCAAACTCTGGACTACCTGAGAAGAAACGAAGTCGAAGAAGCTGAAAAAAACCTCGGGCTCATGGAAACAATATACGTTGAGTTGATTAACCTCGATGAAGCCAACATCGTTGTCAAGGGGCTCAGAAGGAAATGCGACGTTGCCCGACACGTGCTCGAGGCAACAAGGGGAGACGTCACCATTGAGGTTCGTAGAACGCATCTTGAAAACTCGATAAAGGACCTCAGAAAACGGCTTGAGGAGAAACGGAAGGATTGAGCCCGTTGAACCCTAAAGACATTCTGAAAAGAGTCGATGAAGAAGGGTTCGAAAACGTTTGGCGAGAAAGCGCAAGCCTGCTTCCGAAACCAAACAAAAAGGCGGAGGCTGAACCAAAAACTAGGGGCAGGTCTCATCCGTTTTATGACCTCGTCCAGAAAATGAGGGCGTCCTTTTTAGACTTGGGTTTTACGGAAGTTTTTAACCCAGTTATTCTGGATGCAAACGAAATTTTCAAGCAGTATGGTCCAGAAGCTCCCATCATACTTGACCGTTGCTATTATCTGGCTGCTTTGCCCCGACCAGACATCGGATTAAGCAATGCTAAACATGAGCAGATTAAGAAATTAGGGGTTGAACTTTCCGATCTTAAGGTTTCTAATCTTCAAAAAGTTTTGCGTGACTACAAGAAAGGCGACGTGGACTCGGACGATCTGGTCGAAAAATTGGCTGAAGCCCTAGAAGTTTCTGACACCTTGGCTATGCGCGTTGTTTCAGACGTTTTTCCAGAATTTTCGTTATTGCTTCCCGAGGCTTCGAATCTGACCCTTCGGTCCCACATGACCACAGCGTGGTTCCTGACGCTTCAGGCAGTTCGCCCAGTTTCTGAGCTTCCGTTGAAGCTGTTTTCCGTCGACGTCAGGTTTCGAAGGGAACAGAGAGAAGACCCCACTCACCTCCGTGTCCACCATTCCGCCAGCTGTGCCGTCATGAAAGACGCCGTGGACGTGGACGAGGGTCAAGAGATTTCGAAGGCTTTGCTGGAACCGCTTGGCTTCGACAAGTTCAGGTTTGTCAAAAAGAAGGTGACCTCCAAGTACTACGCGCCCGAAATGGAGTACGAAGGCTTCATATTCAATTCAGCCTCGAAAAAATGGGTCGAAGTCGTGGACTACGGCATGTACAGCCCGATTGCCTTGGCGAGGTACGACCTTGAAGAACCAGTTCTGAACGTCGGGATAGGCGTCGAAAGAATCGCAATGCTGCTGCACAACGAGACGGATGTCCGAAGGCTGGTTTATCCCCAGTTCTTTGCTGAATTTGAGCTTTCAGACGCCGAAATCGCGGAGTCAATAGGATTCGAAATGGAGCCTAAGACTGAGGAAGGAAAAAAGATAGCTAAAAGTATACTAAAAGTCGCGGTCGCCAACGCAGAAGCGCCTAGCCCATGCGAGTTTCTGGCATACAGTGACAAAATTCAGGGAAAGCCCGTGAAAGTGTACCTTTACGAAAAGGAACAAAATTCGAAGCTGTTGGGAGCAGCAGCTTTGAACCAAGTCTTTGTTTACAATGGCAGCGTTCTCGGAGTTCCAATGAGAGGGATGGACAACGTCGAGATTGTGAAAGCCACGCGCGAAAGAGGGGTCCCAACAGGAATCAGGTACATCGACGGCATAGCGGCACAGGCAGCAGCAGGAATCGAAGAAGCCGTATCCAACAATCGAGGAAGCTTCGACCTTTGGGTGCGGATGGCTCGGCGCCCAAGCGACATAAACGTGAAAGTAAGCGACAAAACTCGAAGGTTCATCATGAACCGAAAAAAGAAAATTGAAACAACGGGACCAATCTTCGTCGGAGTCAGGGCGGAAACCACCGACTAAGTTCATGATATTTTTTGACTAGGAAAATGACCGCGTCTTCTAAGGTGCCTAACAGATTGTTTCACGCCGATGGCTTCTCAACCGAAAAAGCGAAGAAACTGCAGTTGTCCCTTTCCAAGAAAGTAGTACGTGAAGATCGGTTGCCTGAACGCATAAACTATGTTGCAGGCGTCGACGTAGCCTACACTGACGGACATGCGATTGGCGCTGTGGCGGTTCTGGAGTACGACACCCTAAAAACGGTGGAAACGCGAACATCCTTCCAAGCAGCAAGCGTCCCCTACATTCCGACGTTTCTGTCCTTCAGAGAGATTCCTCCCGTCGTCTCAGCCATAAACACGCTTTCAATAAAACCAGACGTTTTTCTCGTCGACGGACACGGGTTCGCCCATCCTCGACGCTTGGGGTTCGCCAGCCACCTCGGTCTAGTTGTTGACGCAGTTACGGTAGGCGTGGCAAAAAGCCTTCTGTGCGGCGAAATCGTTGACAAAGAAACAGGCGAGTGGAAACCCATAATACACGAAGGTTCAATAGTCGGAGCAGCTGTCTATGCGAGACCCAGTGTGAAGCCTGTTTACGTGAGCATCGGGCACAAGATTTCGCTGGAGACAGCAATAGAAATCGTGAACCACTGCATGAAAACCTATAGGATTCCTGAACCCATCCGCGAGGCTCACAAAGCTGCCATTGAAAGAAAAATGCAAAAACCAAGTTAACGGGTCAGCGCTTAGACTTCGTATTGTTTGTACATCATAGCTTCCGCTTTGGAAAGGTCAGCGTAAAGTTTGGTGAACCAATACTTCGCTTTTACAGCTTTCAGCCCCCAAAAGCCCGTGACGAGAAGGTTCGCTGCGAGGATTATATTGGAAACGTACCAAAGTAATCCCGTCTGTGCTATGGCAACGTTTTCAAGGCACCACACGCAGACGTAAGCTGCGACGTAGACGGTTACCAAACTTGACACGAAATGAACCTTCTGAAGGGTTTTTCTGGACTTGACTGCCCAGATCTTAAGCTTGTCAAGTGTTTTACCGAGTCCCTCAGAAACGTCGCGTATGTCGTCTATCATGAGGGCCAAGCCGCCGTAGACGAAGAACAGGCCCGAATATACCATGACCATCTGCAGACCCGTTGTTTGAAGCCCCAAGGTAGGCATCAAGAATACCAAGGCGTAGGCGGGGGTGAAGACAGCTGTGAGCGTGGCGGAGATTGAGCTGGCAAGGAAGCCATAAACGTAGTGGTGGAACAGGATTCTTTTCAGGTGAACTTTTCCGACGAGCTTGGCAGGAACTATGTTTAGGATGGCCGTCGCAATCGTGAACAGAAAAAGCAACCCGTTGAAAAAGTATGGCGAGTTGGGTTGCCAGCTGTAGGCGTTGACGTAGGAGCCAATTAAGACGTTGACTACGCAGGCTAGGCTAACCATGGAGTTGAAGATCAACGCTAGGCTCAGCGTTTTTCGTCCTAACTTGGCTATTATCCTCGACATTGCAGCAAAACGTCCTCTAAGGCGGCTTTTATAGTTTACTAGGTTACAAGATTATTCTGTCAGCATACAACATTACATGGAAATCATAAGGAAACGAGCTCAACTTCCACGGAGTCTGTGTCCAACAAGGCAATGGTTGCCTTTTCGCTCAGGTACCCGCACACTTCGCCAGGATTAACGATCAAGGTCCTGTTCTGCATGCGGACTGCAGCCTGATGCGTGTGACCGTGAACGACCACGTCGTAAGCGGACGTGTCGACGAGGGACGAAAGAAGGTCATCTTCTTCGCCGTGAAGCAAGGCAATTTTCAGGTTGCCCACCTTAACCTCTGCGAATTTCCCTCGTACTTGTTTGCCGATTGACTCAAAATTTTTCCGCAGCACCTCTTTCTCGGCGTCGTTGTTGCCGAAGACTCCTATCATCCGAGCCTTTAGGGGCTTAAAACGAAAAGCCGCGAACGGTGCACTGTAGTCGCCCGCGTGAAGCACCAGTTCAACCTTTTCTTCGTTCAGCTTCTTGACTGCTTTATCAATCAAAGGCAGCATGTCGTGCGTGTCAGAGATTAACCCAATCTTCATTTTTTCTCCAACCTGTGTGCCTGTTTGTTTCTCAATATTTTTCTGTTAAATCATAAGCTTTGTGTAGAACAAAAAAATTCCAAACGTAAAGAAACTGTTAATAGGCGAAAACCCAAAAATAGCGTGACCGAAGGCTCAACTATTACAGGAAGACCCAGATTGGCTCATCTTAAAATAAACATTTTCAACGTCATAGCTGCCGTATGTTCGCTGCTTCTTGTGGCTTACGCGTGGCTGATGTTTCTTCCAATGTTCGAGGATCTGTCCCAATATTCCGACGTGAGAAACATCATTATTGTGCTGTCCGTTCTGCTGATAGCGCTTTCTGGCTTCCAGCTCTATGTAGGAATATGGGGAAGAGAAGAAAAGTCGGAAGACCAGTCTTCAGAAACAGAATAAACCAATAATTTTACTCTTTTTTAGCGCCTTCAGTCTTGAACCTCGTGAAGCCGCAGTGTCCGCAGGAGTATCGGTTTCCGTGGTCAGCCATAAAATAGCCTACGCCGCACCTGTCGCAGGTTGGAAGAATCCTCACTAACCCGTTTTTTTCGAGCTTGTAGTAAGATGACACTGGCTTCTCCTTTTTCTTTTTGAGCGCAACCTTTTCTGACATGCTACTGCTGCTCCTTCTTTTCTGTCTTCGGCGAGTTCCTCAATATTATGTATTTTGGCTCGGTCGTCTTCGCCTGCTCAGCTGAGTCGTAAACGTTGGCTTCGCCGACGGTGGTCATGCTTCCCGTCTTCGTTTCATATTTGCTTATGTAGATTCTTTCCTCGTTCGCGTCCAAGCTGGCAGCAAGTTTCTGCCTAACTTCCACTCGTGGGGGGGTTCCGCTTTCTTCGTGTAAAATGCGGAATTTCACCTCGTTTCTTTTGAGAAGCTCGTTTCGTTGGTTGTTGACGATTTCGGTCTTCACTGCCTTCACCTTTAGACTACCTTCAGAAATTCAGCACCCATACTTTAACCTTTTGAATCCTTGCGTTCCATTCGGTCAACGATCTTTCGGAATTTTCTTTTTGAATCTTCAGAAACCGAAACAACAACGATACCCGTTCTCGGCTGACCGTAAACCACAATAGACCCGTCAGGCGCACACAAGACGGCAACGAGGGTCAAAAGGTCCTCTTCGCCATCCACTAAGACTTTTGTTCGACCAGCAAAATTAACAGCCTTTTCTACTGTTTGGTAGGCTTCGTCAGTTATGGTTCCAGCAGGGTTGGTTACGTTAAAGGTTTTTTCCGCATCAAACTCCAAGGGTGCAACAGGCTTCCGCATGATCTTGCCATCAACAATTGCCACGTCAGGCAACAAGCCATTTTTGATGAGGTTCCCCGAAACCCTGTCTCCCACAGCGATAACCTTCGCTGGTTTGGCTTCGTCGACAATTCGTTTCAGCCTCTCCATCGTCCGCTTGGATGAGCCTTGAACAAGCAAACCCAGAGGTGCCTTAAGTTCCGTGCGAAGTTCCGACGTTAGGAGCCGGATGTCGATCACCTTATGCGGACGGCGTAGCGACCCCTTTTTTTGATGCCCATGACCTTGGCGATCGAGGAGCGTTCAGGATCAACAATCACAACGATGCCACTGAAGTCGTCGCTCAGGTCCGTGGATTTGCAGTCTGGACAAGAGTTTGCTTCTGTGACCATGTGACAGTTCCTACAAGCCTTATCAACCATACATCAGACACCGCTTAAGCTTCTTTCGGTTTCTCGGTTTTTTGTTCAGCCTCTGACTTCGCTCCCTTGATGTCCTCTTCGATCCATTCGAGCTTACCCAAAAAAGGCTGCCGAGCGGTCACGCCTATTTTTCCGAAGCTGCCTCCATGCCCCAGCGACACAGCGGTCGTGCGGACGCGCATGTGGTCTCCCATGGAAATTTTGCGTTTGGACTCTTTGCCCATGAGGACTCCCTGCCTGTCGTCGTACGAGATGAAGTCGTCCATGATTTGCGAAACGTGGATCAACGCGTCCACGGGTCCGACTCTGACGAACGCGCCAAAGTCCGCTACCTCAACCACTTCGCCCTCAACTACCTCTTGTATTTTCGGATAGAAGGTTAAAAGCGAAAACGTGACTTTGTGGTGGGTCGCCCCGTCGCCCGGAATAATTTTTCCGATGGGTGACACGCTGATGTCGGTTACGGCGATCACGTAGCCGAGCTCCTCGTCGATGATGCCTTCGTACTTAATTTTCAGCTGCTCCCTCGCCACGTCCTGCAGGGGTCCGCCGAACTTGTCGGGGGGTATCCGAACCGAGTCAGTTAATGTAACCACGTTAAACGTTCCTTACCACCTTCCGCAACAAACAAGCATACACGAAAATGCTATAATTAGAGTATTTAGATGTTAATGCTTAACAAGAGACATTTAAAAACTTTCTGGAAAATATTACCGATATATTGATGTGTAAAATAATACTTATGACATTATTATGAGCTCATCGGAGTCCCCCAAAAAAGCAGATAATAGAATCATAGAAATAAGACTGCGAGAACTGCTTTCACAAAGGATTTGCGATCTGCCTCTCGCGATAAAGAATACGCGTCTTGAAACATTCATCAATCAACTCTTTCATGAGCTCGAAAGAGCAGGCATCTCCTTCAAGCCTAAAAGTTACCTGACTGACGGGTGGGGTTGCCCTAATAGAGTTCCCGTAATCGGTATTCCCTTCTACCTCGCGGACCAGAAACTATGCAATCTCCAAGCCAAATTAATTGGCGTCAAGGTTGAAGACGATGAAGAGGTGATGATGTTTCTACGCCACGAGGCAGGACACGCATTCAATTACGCGTACCGCCTTTACCGAAAATTGGAATGGCGCCGGCTCTTCGGACGGTTTTCGCAGCCTTACAAAGACGATTACGCGGTGGTCCCCTTCAGCCCAAGGTTCGTCCACCATTTTTCTGGGTGGTACGCGCAGAGGCATCCCGACGACGACTTTGCTGAAACCTTCGCCGTGTGGCTCACACCAGATTCAGAGTGGCAAAAACGGTACAATGGCACTCAGGCTCTGGCTAAGCTGTTGTATGTCGACAAAATGGCGCGGAAGTACGGTCAACAGCCACCAGTCATAACCGAAGGAAAGCTGGATATGCCACTGCAGGAAATGACGATGACTCTGGATGAATGGTTCACGAAATGCAAAAATACTAAACAAGTCAGTTTTTTAGTACGTAATACCCCTAACAATATGATTTTTTAGCTCATTCATCTTCAAGTTACATATTTTATTTTTCTTCATCGCTGAATACTAATTGAGCTGTGACTGCCAGTTCATGTGTTTTCTATATTTTGACGACTTAATATCGTTCTAGGAAGGCTCTGCCTCGTTTAAGGGAATTTATAACGTCCTTGCCCGATTCGTCCTCGAGTGCGTACCAGCCATCGTAGCTAATGGACCGCAAGGCTGCTATATACTCGTCCCACGGAACCGCACCTTCGCCGACAGTGGCACGCTGCGTTTTGGGATCATGGTCCTTGGCGTGGGTGTGCACGATCCACGGCGCTAAGACTTTGACCCCTTCGACGGCACCGTGCCTCAGCATGTTGGCTGGGTCATAATTAACCTGTAAGCCCTCCGAACCAACGTCCTCGACGAAGCCGCGCAGCACCTGAGCTGGCTCCTGCCCCGTTTCGATGCAGAAGATCCCGCCCACGTCCTCGCCGTAACGTCCAATCTCGACGCAGGACTTCTTCATCACCTTGTAAGCCGGAGACGACTTGTCTGAAGGAATCTCTCCAGGATGCGTGGTCACGACGGGAGAACCGAAATCCGCCGCCAGCTTAAGGCTTCTCTTCGTTTTTTCTACGCGTTCCTTCAGTTCTCGGGGGTCGCCTAGGGCTGACCCTGGCCAGCCGTGACCTGGGGTGCTTGGTCCCTCGAGCTGTGCGCAGAAGCCGCTGATTGCTAAGCCGTACGATTGAACGAGTTCGCGCATCGCTGGTCTTTTTGCTCCTGTGCAGCGGTCTGGGTCCAAGACGCATGGGCTGGCTGGACCGTTGTCGACGCACCACAGCTGCACTGATTTGACGCCTATCTCAACGGCTGTGCTTAATCTCTGTTTCAGCTGGTCTTCGGTTGCTGTTGACCCGAGCGACCAGAGTGCTAAACCAATTTTCAGTTTCGCCATAACCTTCGCCTACCAATGTTTCGATATTTTCTTATTACGGAGATTTATGTTTTCTCACTTTATTCCGTACCCTAGACAATAATTCGAACACAGAATAGTTAAAAAAAAGTCAACTTCTTTAACGAAGGGCATCGGCTCATTATTTCTTCAGCGTCATTCATTTTATCTGCCCATACTTTAGTCCACAATTAATGTAATGGATGATGTTCTGTTGAATTTTCTTTTTCAGAGGCGTCGTAATCGGCATGGCTGTCGGGCAGAGAATGAATCCGCCGGTGCCTGCTGCTTGCTTGATCGCCTTCTTGACCTGTTTTTCGATGTCTGCCTTGTTTCCGATTTCGAACAGTCTCTCCTCGACGTTACCCATTAGCACGGTTTCGGCTCCGAGGATTCTTCTAGCTTCATCAAGTTCGACGTCTCCGTCTGGCGGGGGCTCCAACGGGTCAATAACGTCGACCCCGATTTCCTTGATTGTCGGCAGCACCTTTTTAACTTTCCCGTGGGAATGGAGCCTAGCGTAGCCGCCATATCTGTGAAGGAGGCTTACGAGGTCCACGTCATACGACTTCACGAGCTTGTCGAATTCTCGGGGATGTAGGTAAGGTGAAGTGGCGTACTCGGGACCGCAGATACGGTACATTGTTGCAGCGCCTTTCCTGAGGATGTGTTCAAGGTAGCTGCGTATCCGTTTGTGGAAGAAATCCATCAACTCGAAAACGAATGGCTTGTTCCTTACGTAGACGTTAAGGAACCTTGACAAGCCAAAAAGTTCAACCGTCATGCAGAGGGCGTCTGGGATGTCCGCCATCACGATGCCTGAGTCGCCCAATTTTTGGTCAAGCGAAAAAAACGAGTCTACGTTGGGCTGCCACGGTTCGTATGGAAGGGACAGGATTCTCTTTGCGTCTTCCTCGTTCGTGCAGAATGGTTTGATTGTCCACGAAGTGTGTATTCCATCATCCTGTCTGCTTAGGGTGGACACTTCGCCTCGGGGCGTCTCAATCGTGGTTTTTGAGAATGATGAATTTTTTTCTCGCCACGTTTCCCGTTCGATGGCTTGTTCGTCAATAACGCCGTAGAATACTACAGGTTTATTGTCTGAAGGTGCCCAGAAATACAATTTGTCGGTCTTTCCCTCAGCATAATCAAGAATCTCAACGTACTCTGGGCAACCGCGTATCCAGCTGTCGTAGAAGCCGTCGAACTCGTAAAGAGAGATTGGCACCCTATCTGGTTTCTCGCCTCGAAGAACCCTCAATAGGCGTTCTCTGCTGCTCAGCATCTTATTCCTCCCAAAATTGATGTTCCTGTTTCACCGCATAAGCCTTCGAATACTGATAACAAAATATAGGGGATATTGATAATAAAATGGACTGGTTTCCTCATGTTGAAAAGAGAAACAGCAGTGCGAAGCAGTTTTTGGTAGTCGCATATATATAGAGAAAGTTCATTAACCCAGTAACACCAGAATATCAGGACTATGAATAATATGAAAGGCGTAAGATTCCCCCAAAAGGCAAGTTCAGCGTTCCTTTTTGCACTTTTGGCGCTTTCGACTTTGTCATCGCCAAAACCAATCTTCGCCTCAACGGGAAACATACTCATCAACACCACCGTACCTCCAAGCTCTGTTATCGAAGTTCAAATCGGGGGAAACATAAGCCTATACTTCGGCTTGGTCACGTGGTCAGGTGGACAAGTGGTTCTGTACCTCAGCAAAAATGGTTACTCGTCCTCCAGCGAAGAGGACGTGAGGTTTGGGCCAATCTTCACCGTAGCCAAAATAAAAGAAAGCACCGTGGACTCCACAACCTACCCCAACTACACCGTGGGAAAAAACTGGATTAACGGGACGATTCCAAAGACGGTGGAAGTTGCTGGAGGAAACTACTTCATAAAAGCTTTCGACGGGTCATCAGCCACTGTTGCGGTCTCAGACCTATATTTCAAGATCACCGCCGCGTTCGACATGGCTCCTGAATACGGACCGGGTCTTGCCCCGATAGTGATTAATGGGTACTCGTTGCCTCCTAACGATTACGTTAACATAAGTTATTATAATGGAACCATCTGGAAAACGATTGAGAATTTTTATATGGCTGACGCAAACGGTCGGGTGTTGTACACTACGCCAGCTCCCGACTTGGGCGAAGTTATTCCTGCAGGGATAAACTCAAGCTCCTACACCACCATTACCTTCAGAATGACAGTGAACAGCACGGGTCAAACCTTCAACGGCACCTTCAACGAATACCGAAGAGGGTTAATTCAGGTTTGGTCGGAATCCCAAAAAATAACCCTGACAGGGGGCGGTCTGTTCGGAAACAATACAATCTACATCGTTTACGGTCTTTTTGTCAGAATTTTGGGCGAGCTGACATTTTCGGGTCGATGGTTCAACCCAGGCAGCATCAGGATTCTCTGGGACGACACAACGTTGATAGGCGTCGACACAGCCGATGAAGACGGCGCCTTCAACGCAACGGTTACGATACCGATAACCTCCGAGGGCGACCACAACGTTACCATAAGAGACTCAACGGTCAAGTTCATTCTCAGAGTTCGATGCTTCGCCGTCCTCGACACGTCGCCTCCCGTCGCTGTCGCTGGACCCGACGTAACGGTGAACGAAGACGCAACGCTCAGTTTCGACGGCTCGGGCTCAACGGACAACAAGGCCATAACCAGCTACAAATGGACTTTCGTTGATGGCTCCCCCAAAACCTTGTACGGCGTGAATCCCGAATACGTTTTCTCTAATCCAGGCGTCTACTACGTCACGCTTAACGTTACTGACATCGGGGGAAACTCAAACACTGATGTACTCAAGGTTACAGTATTGGACATAACAAACCCTGTGGCTGAGGCTGGACTTGACCACACCGTGAACGAAGAGACGTGGATAACGTTCAATGGCTCCCGCTCAACCGACAACGTCGGCATATCCCTTTACGTGTGGACCATCGTCGGAAACGCGAATTGGACGTTGACGGGTACAATTGTGGAAAACTTTTTCACAAAGCCCGGCGTCTACACCGTCACATTAAAGGTTACGGATGCAGCTGGAAACTGGGAAACGGATGAGCTTACCGTCACAGTTTTGGACGTAACGAGTCCCTTCGCCGAAGCTGGTGCAAATCAAACTATAGTTGAGGGCGGCACAGTGTTCTTCAACGCCTGTTACTCAACCGACAACGTCGGCATCGTTGTGTACGAATGGGATTTTGGGGACGGAAACTATGGCTCCGGCATGATTACCAACCATACCTATGAATATCCGTGGAATTACACCGTCTCCTTGACCGTTTTTGACCAAGCTGGCAACAACAACACCGATTTGACCTTCATAACGGTCGCGAAGGACACGGACAGAGACCTAATACCCGACATAATAGACAGCGATGACGACGGAGACGGGATGTCAGACAGATGGGAGGGAACGTACGGCTTGAACCCCCTCAACGCAACTGATGCATTAATCGATAACGACGGGGACGGGTTAATCAACCTGAGAGAATACTTGGACAACACGGACCCCAACAACTTCTTTTCGCCGCTGAAGCTTTGGGTCGTAGCTGTCACGTCGATTCCAATCATCGCAATCGCCATCGCAGTGTTTTACATGGCAAGGACAGCAAAGGTCAGCAAAGAGGAGTATATTGAAAAGGAAATCGCAAAGTTCGTCAAGCAGTCCCCGGACGTCAAGGAGCTGAACCCGAGCTACTACAGCTGGAAGGTCGCCGAAATCAGGCAGGAAGCCGAAAAACAGTATGACGAACTCACAAAGACAGGATATACTGTTGTCGCAAAGACTCCCATCCGAAAGCGCCTAAAAGCGAAAAAAAAGAAGCCAGAAAAACCCTCGCAGTAACATCGACAAGTTCTTTTATAAGTTCAACATCTCTTTAGGCGTCTGTTTCTTCGGCGTCTTTTGTATAAAGTCCTCAACTTCTCGTACCGACGAAGGACCACTCATGGGTCCGAACCTTGTGACCTTGATTGCTCCCGATGCGCCTGCGAACTCCAATGTCTTTTCTAATGGCAGTTTCCTGAAAACTCCGTAAAGGAACGCTGCGTCGTAAACGTCTCCTGCCCCCGTGGGGTCGACTTCTTTGACTTGGAACGCGGGCTCAAAAACTGTGTCCTTCTCCGTGACCGCTAAGGCGCCTGTGGCACCTATCTTTATTACCACGGTTTGGGGACCCATCTTCTGAAGTTCGTGTGCAGCCTCAAGCGGGTCTTTCTTTCCAGTCAATGCTGCTGCCTCGTCTCTGCTTGGGAACACGATTTGGCTTACGCTGAGTACTGGTTTGCAGATTTTTCTTATTGTTTCAACGTCCAGAAGCTCTGGTCTGAGGTTCGGGTCGAAGGTCACCATAGCACCTGAATTCTGCGCAATTTCGACGGCTTTGTAGCAGGCTTTTTGGACGTTCTCGTTGATTGACAGCGACGAACCCATAACGTGCAAGACTTTCGCTTTCGAAACATAGTCGCGGCACACATCATCTACATTGAGTTGCCCAGCAGCTGAATGACGCATATGAAAAATGAACTTCCTTTCGCCAGAAGAATAGTACATGACGAAAGCTGTGCCCGTCGTGAATCCTTTCGCGACACGAACGTGTTCGGTGTCGACTCCGCTTTTTCTTAGTCGGTTAAGCAGAAGGTCGCCGAAACCGTCGTCTCCCACGACGCTGATGAAGCCCGATTTCAGACCAAGACATGCAGCTGCGTCAATAAAAATCGCGGGCGCTCCGCTGGGGTAAGGTCCCACGTACGTTCCGGGAGCATCGTGTGGAGCATCAAGGTCTTTCCGCATGATTTCAACTAACATTTCGCCTAAGCTCACAATTTCCAGAGACATCCAGATTCCTCTACAGTTCAAGGGCTTTTTTCGGGATTCTGCTTAATTAAAATTGCCTTTAGCGGTGATAATGGGCTTCATTTTTGGGCAATTATAGTATAACGCTGTCAATAAGTTTTTGTAAGGGAAGACGCTTGAATACTTAGGTTCCAGAAAAATTAGACAGCGGCTCATCAAGGCTTATGGAGTTCAGAACAGAATGCCAAAAAGGCGCATAAACGGATTTTAGAAGGAGTGTAAAAGGTTGTCTCTGAATGAACACGAATTCGACAAAAGCTACATAAGAAAAGTGTCAATGGAAAACGCGGTTCCCATTGCTGACCTGATTTTGAAAACCGCTAGCCAAATTTCTAGGAAAGAAAAAAAGAACATGACACTTTTAGGGGTATGCCCAAACTCGTATTCGGTTTTAAAGTCCGCAATACGTTGCGCCAAAAAGTTTTGTGCTCCACTGATGTTTACTGCCACCCTTAACCAAGTTGACTTGGACGGAGGCTACACGATGTGGACGCAAGAGGATTTCGTGAACATCGTGAAAGAAGAGTCATCAAAAATCGGCTTTGAGGGACCAACAATCATTGCTTTGGACCACGGGGGACCTTGGCTGAAGGACAGGCATGTCCTTGAAAACTTGGGTTTAGACGAAACCATGGATGAGGTTAAAAAGTCTCTGGTTGCGTGCCTCGAAGCGGATTACGATTTGCTTCACATCGACGCAACGGTGGATAAGTCGCTTCCAGAAGGAGAGAACATAAGGATAGAAACCGTGGTTCAGAGAACAGCGGACCTCATGGAGTACGTTGAAGACGAAAGAAAAAAGAGAAATTTGCCTAAAATAAGCTACGAAGTTGGCACAGAAGAAGTTCACGGGGGACTCGCAGAGGTTGGAACCTTCGAAAAGTTTTTGCTGCTATTAAAAAGCGAATTGACCAAAAGAAATCTTGTCGACGTTTGGCCGTGTTTCGTGGTCGGAAAAATAGGCACCGACCTTCACACGACTGAGTTTGACTCAGAAATGGCGAAGCAATTGACGCACATAACGGGCAAGTGCGGTTCGTACGTTAAGGGGCACTACACAGATTTTGTCACGAATCTGCAGGAGTACCCGAAAGCTGGGGTGGGCGGAGCCAACGTGGGTCCAGAATTTTCTCAGGCAGAATTTGACTCGTTAGAAAGGCTTGACAGGATTGAAGAAAAACTTGTAGCCCAAGGCAAGGTCACTGAGCCTTCCCTCTTTAGAAGCGTGCTTAAAGACAGCATCATCGAAAGCGGTCGATGGAAAAAGTGGTTGCTGCAGAACGAGAAAGGTAAGACCTTTAATGATTTGTCCCCCGACAGGCAACGGTGGTTGCTTCAAACAGGCTCCCGTTACGTGTGGGCGCAAAAATCGGTGGTTGAAGCAAGAATACGGTTATACCGAAACATGGCAAAAAATGGCATAGACGGAAAGGAAACGATTCTTGGAAACATTGATGCTGTAATAGAGAAGTACATAACGTCTTTTAACTTGGTATATGCCACTTCCAGAATCGGACAGGCATTAAAGACAGGATTATTGAACTCACATCCATTATAAGATGCATGAAAAGAGAATTTTGAGACCAAGGATGGACTTTTCGGCTCAACGAGAAATGCTATATTTTTGCATGAAAAAGTAAGGTCTGAAACTATTATCATTTCTGAAATGTTTTAAATATAACCAATAAAATATAGGTGAGAATAATCAGAGGTGTATTATCTTGCAGCTTCAGAAGAGCTTAAAGATTAATTTTCTTTGTCTCGTCCTTGCCACAATTATTGTTTGCCTGAGTTTCCCGCTGTTTTCAACGACTCAACCTTCCGTTGGCACAACCTATAATTATACTTACTATGGCGTTGTCCCGTTCAAAACCTACAGGTACAATCTTACTGACGAATTCGACCCCAACTCACCATACCAGATACAGGTGTCCAGCGTTCTTAACAGGACTCTGCTTTCAGTTGTCGCTTCAGAAGATGATACCAACTTTGCAGTCTATAATTTAATATCTGGTGAACTGATTTCGGAAGGCCACTTGAACAGCAGGGAAAACCAATACACGCTTTTGCCAAATGGAACATTCTTCAAAGTGGTGTCGGACAAGATAGTTTCTGTTTTGCTCATATATTATGCGACAATACCACAAGTTGACGTAACACCAGTAATCAATCAGTCACCTAACACGTTTTACACAACTGTTGACGGTTTGTACGTTGGCAAAAAATTTGTTTTCATGGTTGATGAAGGAAGCGGAGGAACAAACAATTACATGATAATTGCACTCGAAAAATCCACGGTCACGATATCCGATGCAGATGGCACTGTTTTAAACACATATTCCATGGATGCCTATTCGTACAAGGCTTACCCGTTCACAGCATTCAGAGTTTACGAAATCGAGTCCACAGGCAACATCGTGTTACAGTCTGGTTTAATAACTTGGTCGGGAGGAGACACTAATTGTTTCCCTGTTCCATGCATTGAAGGCGGCTTTGTAGGAAAATACTTCGTCACAAAATCAATCACAGGATACGACCCACTCAGAGACTATGGGTACCGAATTTCAGCTACCGAAAACGCCAAAGTTAAAGTGTATGACCTTGAAACCAAACAAATAATAAAGGAATATGATGTAGTAGCCGGAGTTGGGATTGGCTTCCAGCCGCCAGGGGCAAACGCATTATTCGTACAAAGCGATAAACCAATCACATTAGCCATGGTTCACAACGGCAGTATTGAGCAGACGCGTCCTCTTGAGAGTGGAGGAGCTTATGGTGGACCTTACGCTGGCTACGGTTCAGAGGTCGCGTTAATCGGTGTCCGAGCCAACGAAAACACCGAAGTTTACCTTCCCTTAGGTGCGCAGGTCGAGGTTTACTTCTTCGCCAACCAGGAAACCCAAGTGACAATCGACGACTCAACCCACACAATAGGCGCTGACGACTACTTCGTGTACACGATACCGGGAAACCACATGATCAGCTCCGACCACGACATAATAGTCGAGATCAACTACTGGAACGGAGTGCCCGACTTCCAAGGAATCTCGTTCACTGGAGCCATAATCCCCTGCATCGAACTGGTAAGTACAAACCCTGACGTTACGGTGTTGCCGATAGAGGGAGGCTTCCCGATAATGTATATAGCAATCGGGGGCGGCGTTGCAGCAGTCGCAGTCATCGTCGGACTCTTGGTAATGAGAAGGCGCGGCGGCAAACCTAGCTAAACCCTTTCAGCCCTCAATTTTCTTGATGATGTTCGTAGCACAGAATATCCAATTCCAGCGATTTCCTTCAAAATAAGTGGCACGTGGCTGCGAAGTTGATAGTTCCGTGGTTAGGTTTTTTGGGGTGGCGCACAAGTAACATTTAAAGTATTCTATATGCGACTATACGTTATTGAAAGCAGTAAATGGCGAAAAAAGGGGCTGGTCACGTTGAGCAGGGAATACAATTTGATTAAAAAGGTTTATCAGCACGTCGTTCTGGAAGGCGATTCATACGAAGTTGGGGTGCAGCTCGGCGAAGTCCTGAAAAAGCATAGCCCAGAGACGGTGAGGTGGTTTGTTTCCGCGAAGGTTGAACCCGAAAAGCTCGGTTTCTGGGACATTGAGGACTTGAAGGGCTTCTACGAGGAGCATTGTCCAGGAATAAACGACGAGATACAGGGGTTGGCGGACAGCTTTGGCGCTAAACTCCATGAGCTTCAGGCATACAATCTGCCTATTCCTAGGCAAGGCAACTGCAGCCACTTTGCTGTGTTGTCATCCATGACGAGCGATGGACACGTCTACGTCGGGAGAAGCTACGAGTACAACCAGCACATGAACGATTTCCGCCTGTGCACCGCCAGAATCAAGGGAAAAGCCAAGCACATAGGGTTCATGGAGAACCTTGTCGGGCGAGACGACGGAATGAACGAGCACGGGCTGTGCGTGACCTTTTCCGGAGGAGGAACCTTCAAGAAAGAGCCCACGAAGGCGGGGTTCCCTTTCTTTTTGGTGGTTCGGGCGCTGCTTGACAACTGTAAAACGGTGGCTGAGGCATTGAAGCATCTGGAGAAAATGCCTGTGTACGGCTTCTGGAACTTTCTCTTAACAGACAAAAGCAACAATGCTGCTTTGGCGCAGTATTTCGACGGAGAATGCAGCATCAAACAGATCGATGAAAATTCGTCTGAGCAGCGCCTTTTCTGCACCAACCACTATGTGCTGCCTGACATGGTGAAGTACCAGAAGTACGCTGGCGACTGGATTCTGCGGAACTCCAAGAAAAGGTACGAACTAATCGGAAACGTTTTGTCTCACTCAGCCCCGAAAATAAGCAAAGAAAGCGTCAGAGATTTGCTGTCCGAGGAACTGTACAGCGGAGTCTGCGGACACTACTACACCGACTATTTCGGAACGCTGTTTTCCGTCATCTACGATCTAACTGACTTGAAAGCGGAAGTCTGTTTCGGCGCCCCAACTCACAACAAATGGCAAAAACCGTTCTCGCTCAAAGACTCTGTAGGCGTTAAACCTTACTTAGCCATTTTACCTGACAAACCAATAAAGTTAGACGAACTATGGTAAACCTAAAAGTGAAACGAAAATAACGCAAAAAGAAATACTGGAAGTGAGCCAAGAGAGATTTGAATCCATTCCGCAACAATAAGATAATCATAACCATATCCCCATCATTTTGTGTATATTTCAGTGTTGTTTTAGATAATTTAATAGGTACTTAGTAAAAAATAAATCGATGTATGATATAGAATATACTATTGGTGATGAAAATGCTTGAGGAGACAACATTGTTGATGGCGTTATTTTTGATTGTGATTGTTTTAGTAATCTGGGCTCTGACTAGAGTATATGGTCTCAAAACAATCATTGATGACGTTAAATCAAGAATCGAGGTTATGTCAGCTCCAACCGATACTCTCACTCAAGTCGCAACAGCTCTCCAGCAGAATATTGGAACTCTAGGGAAATCAATAGCTGATATGAACCAGTCGATTGGAAATATCAGCACACAAGCAACGAAAATAGAGACATTGAGCACAAAGTATGAGGAGACAGAGGCTCTTACTCGGCGTATTCATAGTATAATGATTGGTTCTTACGAAAAGGGGAAATCTGGAGAGAATTATCTTCGAAACATGATGAACGAACTCATGAAAATCGGATTGGTCAGAGAAAACGTACCGATAGGAAGCAAAGTAGTAGAATACTGTGTTGTGTTTGATGATGGGAAATTTTTAGCTATAGATTCAAAAGTCGTATCTACACGGGATCTCGAAACTCTTTTTGATGAAGAAACCGCGGATGAAGACAGAGACACATTGAGGAAAACAATCAAAAATGCACTCAAGAAAAAAGTAGAAGACGTTTGCCAATATATAGACCCACAAATCACCCTTCCATGTGCTATCATGGCCATACCCGATTCATTGGTTGACCTATCTTCAGAGATCGTTCCAGAAGCAATTAGGAAAAACGTGTTAGTCGCAGGATATTCCGCTGTCCCGCAATTGATTGTTTACTTCATACGAATACATGGTTTCTACGCAATTGAGGAAGATGTTGCCGAATTAAAAGATAGACTGATGTCAATTCAACAGGAGATTTCAAAGCTTGACGACAGGTTCTTTGCAAATAGGTTTGAGCGACCGATGGGAGTCATGACCAACGCCATTTTGACCGTCCGTCAAACACTTACCAATGTTAATGGCGTTCTGAGTCTTGAATCCAGAGGCCAAACAGAGTCACCCGATGAAACAAGTGGCTAAAACACTTGGCTTTGAGTAAGACTTTTATTTACACTCTTTTTTCTGCATAGATTCAAGAGAAGCCCTAAGAGCTTCATGGCTTACTTTGAAAAACAATATTTGATGAGATTAATCCAAGTAGCGAGGTGAGCTCATCCTCAAATTCCCGTGAAATATCGCTAGTTCCACTTCTTGCGTGAGCTATCTCATGTAAAAGCGTTGCTGCATACTCTCTTAGACTCTCCAGCTGTGTTCTTTTAATGATTATCCTACCTTCAGCTCTTTCCCATAAGCCAGTTGCTTCTTGAAAAGTTACGGTCCCTACTCTCATTGTTTCCGAAATCATTATTTTCTTTACGTTTTTTGGGAAACCACCAACTAAGTCAACTATTTCCTTAGTTTTATCGAAAATTATTCGTTCATCCCTTGTCAAATCCTTAGGGTCAATAAACTTGAATACAAAACTTTGATCCCATTCGTGCATAAACTGCCCTAAATCACGAATAGGAGTTCCAGTGAAATCCTCGATTCCTTTTATTTTTTGTTTGATACTTTCCGAGATGGTAATTAATTTGAAACCATCACCTTTTGCTTTATCCACAATATCCTTTGCATTCATCAGCTCAGATGGTGTAAGGAATATTACATTCTGAGAAGCGTTAAGTATTTTAGAGGCATGAGTTGCCACATCATTCCATTTCAGTTCATCGTGCATTAATCCCGTTTCATAACCTTGAAGGTCACCCGCTAAAAGCTCTGCCACTTCCCTTCCTTTACATGCCAATAGCATTGCTTTGATTCTGTCAGTATAAGCAGTTCTCCCAAGATGCGTTTTCTCCCTATTTAATGCTTTCCGCATCGCCTGCGTTATTGAGGTTATATTGTAAGAAAATAGGAAATTTTCTTCCTCAGCAACTCTTAATCCGTTTATATAGATTTTTGACTGTTCACTCTTTTTTAGTACACTGCCGTAAATAGTTTCTTCTAATGAAGTCTCACCAGCAAATTTCAGAAAGAAGCTCTTTGCAGTCTCTATATCTTTGTCTGTACACCCTTCCAATGTAAATTCGGTGCCTTGAAAATTTATATCGTTAGGTGGCGAAATCGATGCATGCAATGTTATTATGTCCTCAAAACCATGTTTTTCCGATTTGACTACCCTTATCTCACCGTGTTGGGACTCAATTAAAATTTTCACTTTATGACGGTCCAGAGTTGCCAGCGCATCCTTTAGACCTACCCCAAATTTACCTATTACGAGATTAGGATGCGCCAGTTTCTCGTCACACTCATTTTGTGTCAAATGTTCGTATTTTAGTCCGCGACCAAAGTCTTTTATGTACCATCTGCCTTGATTATCTTTGAAAATTTCGATTTCTTTCGTTGCTGTGAGAATCTGTTCATCTAAAGCATTGGCGATTATTTCTCTTATTGCATGATGAATTTCCCAGTCTTCAAGCACTTTCTCTATGTTTAAATCAAATAACCTAGTTGTCATAAAAACATGATTAGAGTCTGTTAATTTATATCTTTTTTTATAAGAAAATTGGATTATTACGTAAAGTGTAAATCTTTATAATTTCCCGATGCTATGGTTAGGTATCTTAGGCAGAAAATCTTTAACAGATATTCTTCAATTCAACGAATTGTAGAGGACACAATTTTTTTCAGTCTTCTTTGCATTCACATTATCGTCACATAGCTTCGACTACGGAATGTCCTGTGTAGAAAATAACCGAATCACAATGTTTTCTGATTGTAAATTATAATATCAAATCGCAGTTAAAAATACCTTATAATAAAATGTAAATTCGCATATTTCCGATCACTTATATGACTGAAAAATGGGTTAGTAGAAATTTGTACCTACCCTACAATGGAGATGTCTCCCGTAAACCTCCTTTTTTTTAAAATATCCATTGAGTTGTGAGCTATTCTGTGGTTCGTCCGTCAAAATGCTCCTCGCTTGCCATCGCTTCTTTTTTGGTGTGGCGCACTACGCCATCTTGGTGTTCGGGCGGCGAGTAAATCGTGTAGAGTTTGAGGTTCACGAGCTTAGAAGTGTTGATCACGTTATGTCTGGCACCCGCTGGTACGATGACCGCGTTTCCGTCCTTGACACGGTGTTCCGCGCCGTCAATAACCACTTTTCCTTCTCCTTCCTCAAACCGGAAGAATTGGTCAACGTCCTCATGCGTTTCTTCACCTATTTCTTCGCCCGGCTTAAGGCTCATGAGTACGAGTTGACTGTGTTTTCCCGTGTAGAGTACACGGCGGAAATCGGTGTTCTTCTTCGTTTCTTTCTCAATGGCGGCTACGTATCCCTTCAAACTTATCACCTGAATCTATTATAGCAAGAAATTCCTTATCAAGATTTTGGTTATGTCAACCAATTGATGAACTTTTTGAGCCGCGACTGGACACGCTCATTCTCATCGGCAAATGACGTACAGACGCCTCCAATGATGCAATGGTCCTGTTCCACCATAAGCAAGTCGTAAATTGATAAGATTCTGCATAAGCCACAAACGGTCAAGAAAAATGCTGACGGTTAATCATGACATTCTCGTGGACTCAAAACGGATTCCGCAACCACTACTTCGAAATGAAAAAGTAAAAAGGGACCAAGTAAGGAGACAAAACAGCAAAAAACAGATTTGAAGAAAAAAAAGGGAAATTCCTTGAACCTTAAGAACATCAAAATGAGGGTTGGGATACTTGACGCAGTTAGTGTAGGGCTTTATCCCTCCGCCACATCCGGAGCTCGACAACAACAAAAAGACCCAAAAAACAACAAAAAACATTGAAAAGTGACCAAATCCAAAAACAAAGATAATGCAATAGTGGGCCGGGAGAGATTTGAACTCTCGACCTTTCGGTTATCAGCCGAACGCTCTAGCCAAGCTGAGCCACCAGCCCGCAAGAGTATTTTTGTGGGATTCCACGTAATAAAGTTTACATGGCATCATTGTCTGCTGGTAAAATAAAATCAGCATGGTCATTGCAACAATTTGGTAATAGGCAAAATCCGAATCATGGTGTTCGATTTTTCCCCTGAAAGTCTAAATGTTTATATGCCGTTTCCTCTTTTTTGCATGTCTAGAGGTTACGAGAATGTACACATCTAAGGCTGACAGTATGAAACTGAAGGGAACCACCACCTTGGCGATCAAGTGCGTTGACGGCGTCATAATGGCTACGGACACGCGGGCGACGATGCTTCCGGGCTTCGTGGCGCACAAAAAGGTCAAGAAGGTTTACCAGATTACGCGGAACATAGGCATGACCATGGCAGGCGTCCCAGCTGAAGCCCTGAACCTGCTTGACGTTCTGAAGGCGAACGCCTCGATTTACGTTCTTCAGAGGAAACGCGAAGCGCCAGTTAAGACAATCGCGAACCTCGCGTCCCAAGTTCTGTTCTCTCAGAGGTACTACCCTTACGCTGTCCAGATCATCGTGGGAGGCTACGACTCGGAAGGATTCCACTTGTATTCCTTGGATCCTTTTGGAAGCGTAATCGAAGACGAAGTGATATCGACAGGTTCAGGCTCCCCTATTGCTTACGGGGTTCTTGAAAGCGACTACAACAAGCAGATGAACCTTAAGGAAGGATTGGTTCTTGCCGCGAACGCAATTCGGTCAGCGATGAAGCGGAACGTCTACACGGGCGACAGCTTCGACATAGTAACAATCACCAAGGAACAGGGCTACACGGAACTATCCGAACAGGAAAAGAAAAACCTGATAGAAAAACCATAAGGACACATTTACGACGAATCCTAGAGGAACCGCACTACTTCTTTCAGGTCACGAATTTTTCTGTATTTGCCAAAAACCTTGTTGCTTCGATCGATCAATAATGGCTTTAACCCACTATTTTCTGCACCTTTGTAGTCAAGTTCAAGGTTGTCTCCCACGAACAGTGCTTCTGGGGGATTGATGGACAGTTTTTCTAAGGCGTACAAGAATATCTTTTTGTCAGGCTTCGGCTTTCCCACGTCGTCCACGCCCACCATCACGTCGAACTGGTCCGTCAAACCAACCCTATATGATATGTCGTTAATGTCCCTTCGATAGCCGTTTGTCACCATCCCTAGCTTCAAGCCTTGCCTTCGAAGCGTCAGCATCGTGTCCCTAACTTCAGGAAACAATTCAAGCTCAGCGTTGTCCCACCATTCATCGGAGACTATGTCAGCCAGCTTTTCAAGGTCCTCGGTGAGTCCCATTTTCCTTAAAGTTTTGACATTGTAAATGCGCCAAAAGTCTCGGTATGGTAACCCGTAATCATGAACCATTTCTTTGGCAATTACGTCGAGAAAAGTTTCGTCAACATTTCCTTTCGCCCGAATTCCGTGGCTCGATAAAATATTCTCGAAAATAATCGGAACAGGAGCGGTTTTAATCAGTGTTCCTCCGAGGTCGAAAAGAACCGCCTTTATGGTCACAACCATTCCTCGCAACCACATCCAGCGGCTGCGTATTAAAGCCTTTCAAAACGGATTCCATTCGCTCATCATCATTTTTGCCACGTTTATTGGAAAAATTGTTTTATTTCGCCCAAAGACAACGTGAAAATCGACACTAGTTTCTCAACAGTTCTTTCTGTATTTCGTTTACGGCTTTCTGTAAAGTTTTCATTCTGTTTTCAAATTCTTTTTGACTGCTAATCCCGGAAGTTTTGTGCAAGAGCTCTCCAAGTTTTTGGCTGATTTGGTTTTGCTGTCCTTCCTGACTTAGCCCAAGATAATATGACGAAAAAACGCCCAACATGTACACGTGAGCTGCACCGATTTCTCCTCTTTCAAGGTGCTCAGCAATTGCCAACTTGAACCGCTTCAAATCGTAAATCGCCTCTGGAGAAGCAAGAGACTCGGTGATGACGTTATCTACAAGGTTGTACGTTTCGCTAACAATCTCCTGAAGGTTTTCTCGGTTCAGCCGTTTCATTCCGTAACAGTCTTCCATGATGTTTTGAAGTTCTGGCATGTTGAGTTTGCTGCAGGCTTCCATAAATCGAAGCCAGATCCGCTGCGTTGTGAGCGGAAGACCCGAGAACTTAACAACGGTTTTTAAAACGTGAACTGCTGCACCAGAATAAGCGTCACCGCCGCCTCCCAACGCGTACATGTGACAGAGTGCTTGGTCCAATGTGCCTTCGCTTAATTCTTTCTCGACCTTTGCTGCTTCAGTCTTCGCTGCTTTGAAGCTTATGTTGGCTCGGGCTTTCAATAGTGTTTCGTTGTTGAGGGTTGGTGTAATCTTTTCTTGAAACGGAGAAACAAGGTTGTCAGGGTCATAGAGCACAATAGTTTTCGCCAGCTCCCATAATCCTTCCCATCCTGCGGCTGTGTTTATGTTTTCAAGTATCCACTTAGGCGTTGTCTTATAGAAGGCGAGTGGATGCGGGGAAACCCCAACTGGAATGTCATCAACCCATTTTGTATGAGGAATGTCATCAGCTCGTGCATAATCTCTGAGGACAATGTGAAGGTCTACGTCGCTGCTTTTTCTGTAGTCTCCCCTTGCGAGTGACCCATAAACGTATGCTGCAAAAAGATTGTCGCCCAACTCTTTCGAAAGCGCCTTAGACACCTTTTTTGCAGCTCGAATCAGCCTAAGATACGTGGAGTCACTCTTCTTCACAAACAACGTCACCGACTTTCGGGTTGACAACAATTAAACATGATACGATCTGGTTTCTTATAATTTTTGCAACGTCTGGCATGTGTTAAAGAATGGTATCGCACATAATTCTTTATGATAACTTGACGAAATTCAATAAACAGAATCTTCCCTGTCATGCGAACGTTTTGTTGTATTGCGTGTTCACAAAAGCCTTATAGGTGAAGATGAGTTTTAAAAATGGAAATTCACTTTAAAGTGGGACTGCATTGGCTGAAAACTGGCACAGCAAGGCAACCAACGAAGCCTTGAAGAGTCTTGGAAGTTCCAAAGATGGTCTAAGCGAACAAGAACCCAAGGCACGTCTAGAGCAGTATGGGTTCAACGAGCTGAAAGAGCGGAAACGAAGAACGCCCATCCAAATGTTCCTTGACGAGTTCCGCGACATTTTCATTCTGCTCCTTATTGCAGCCTCCGTTTTTTCGGTCATGATCGGCTACTATGAGCTTCAACAGCCCCCGTTGTCAGGTGAACCTCCAAAAGACGCTTTAGAAATGTACGCCGACGCAATCGTCATAGGCATAATCGTGATTCTCGTCGCAGTAGCTGGTTTCATCCAGGAATACCGCGCTGAAAAAGCCCTCGAAGCCCTGAAAAGGCTGGCAGCCCCTAAAGCTCGGGTGATAAGGGGAGGAAAAGAAACAACTGTTCCTGCCCGTGAGATTGTTCCCGGCGACATCCTTGTCCTCGAATCCGGGGATCATGTGGCAGCAGACGCGCGGTTGATAGAAAGCATCGAGCTGAAGACGGACGAGGCAATTTTAACTGGAGAATCGACTGCTGTAGGAAAGGATGCTTCAGCGGTTCTTCCAGAAAACACGCCTGTCTCAGACAGGAAAAACATGGTCTTCACGGCAACCCATACCACGTACGGTCGCGGCAAAGCCGTGGTCACGACAACCGGAATGCAAACAGAGTTTGGCAAGATCGCTGAGCTCGTTCAGGAAGCTGAAGAAGAAGAAACTCCGCTGCAGAAGAAGCTTGACGCCTTTGCCAAAAAAATCGGCAAGGTCGTTGTTTTGGTTTGCATGATAATTTTTGGGCTGGAAGCCTTTGAGGTCGCATCAGTCATCTGGCATGGACAAGGAGCCATAAACATCGAAGGATTCATTCAAGCTTTCATGTCCTCAATTTCGCTGGCTGTCTCCGCTGTCCCGGAAGGCTTACCCGCGATAGTAACCATAAGTCTCGCCTTGGGAGCGCGAGAATTCGCCAAAAGAAACGCCATAATACGGAAGCTTTCAGCCGCCGAAGGCTTAGGGGCAGTCACGGTCATCTGCTCAGACAAGACTGGAACCTTAACAAAAGGAGAAATGACCGTCCGCAAACTTTACGCGGGAAACCAGTTTATCGAAGTTTCCGGGGTCGGCTACGAGCCTAAAGGCGAATTTCAAAGCAACAAAAAAATCGATCCAGCAGCTGATACAGACATTTCGATGCTACTCAAAATTGGTTCCCTATGCAGCAACGCTCAACTTGAACAGGACGAAAAAGGATTATGGAGTGTCATGGGTGACCCCACTGAGGGAGCGCTCGTGGTTTCTGCTGCAAAGGCAGGATTCACCCCACAACTTTTAGCTGAACAGTACCCCCGCATCGGCGAGGCGCCCTTTACTTCTGAAAGGAAGCGGATGTCAACCATTCATGTGACGCCTGAGAAGGAAAAAGTAGCTTTCGTGAAGGGTGCGCCAGAAATAATGTTAGAAAGAAGCACCCGCATTCTTGTGGAAGGTAAGGAAAAGAAGCTGACGGCAGCTGTATGTAAAAAAATAATGGAAGTCAACGAGCAGATGGCCAGCTCAGCATTGCGCGTCCTTGCCATAGCATATAGGCATCTTCCAGAAGATTTTGACGAAGCCAACATAGAAGTCGTTGAAGACGACTTGGTGTTCGTGGGACTGGAAGGAATGATTGATCCGCCCCGAGAAGAAGCGATCGAGGCAAACAAGCAATGCGTCAGGGCTGGAATAAGGACGGTCATGATAACGGGAGACCATAAACTCACAGCGGTCGCGGTCGCGAAAGAGATCGGAATGATGAAGGAAGACAGCCTCGTCTTGACGGGCGTTGAACTTGACGATAAGAGCGACGAGGAATTCGAGAAAATCGTCGAAAACGTGACAGTCTACGCGAGGGTGTCGCCGGAGCACAAGCTGAGAATCGTTAAAGCCTTGAAGGCCAAGGGTCACATTGTTGCAATGACGGGAGACGGCGTTAACGATGCGCCTGCGGTTAAAGCTGCGGACATCGGCGTTTCGATGGGGATCACGGGAACAGACGTGACTCGAGAAGCCTCTGACCTTGTTTTGATGGATGACAACTTTGCCACGATCGTGAAAGCGGTTGAGCAGGGAAGAGTCATCTACGACAACATTAGAAAGTACGCCCGTTTCCTGATTTCGTGCAACTTCGATGAGCTACTCGTTATAGGCTCCTTCGCGATATTGGGAGGATTATTCAGCCCTGAACTGTTCCCGTTGCCGTTACTTCCCGCCATGATCCTATGGGTTAACCTAGTAACAGATGGCGCACCCGCGGTGTCGCTGGCAACGGACCCACCTGACGAAGACGTGATGGAAAGGAAGCCGCGGAAACCCGACGAAGGCATCTTACATGGCATGGGCGCTTTCATTCTAGCATCTTTTATTCTGCAAGCAACAGGCACAATCCTAGTGTTCTGCCTTGAGTACTATGTTTGGCCAGCTCACGGGTTCATGACGAAAGAAACCCTTATGGAAGCTCGAACAACGGCATTTGTTCAGGCAGCAATGTTTGAACTGTTCGTGGTCTGGAATTGCCGTTCAGAAACTCGAAGCGTGTGGAGAATGGGGCGAGACAGCTTCAAGAACAAATTCTTCGTCATCGCAGAGGTTATCTCAATAGTAGCCACTTTAGCTATAACGTACATTCCTGTGACAGCCAAAATGTTCGGTCTATCCCCATTAAGCCTGACAGACTTAGCGTACGTGATAGGAGTGGCAAGTTGGGGACTGTTTGTTCTGCCCGAGGTCTTCATGCGAAGAAGCGTATGGAAATGGAAATAGCGAGTTCCTCAATACTTTGAGATTTTTTCTAGTGTTTTTAATTTAGTTTGTTGCGACGACCTAACGACAATTTGGGGCATAACCAAAATTATTGGTTAAGAATGGTGGAAAAGCGAAGTCAACGAGAGACGTGTTCAACAGAGTTTCATCTGAAAAACATGAACTGTAAGAGACATTAGTATTGCCTTTTAAAAATTAGAATGATGGGATTGGGTTACCTCAAAACTTGTTGTAATGAACAATTTCTTCCAAACTTTTTTTGTCGCGTGGGGCTGGTTTCTCCGCGGGATGCCCAAACGAAACCATGGCGATGACATGAAGGTTGTCAGGGATTCCGAGCATCTCCTTTAATTCAATCTGGTCGAAGTCGCCTACCCAACACGAGCCTAAACCTTGCGTTTCAGCTGCTATGACCATATTCTGTAAAGCGATGGCTACGTCAATGGTTGACCAGTGATTCATTTTTTCTCCGCATCCGACCACGACTAAAGCAGTGTCTTTTATGAAGCCCGTCCATCTGCGTTTCGAAAGTTGTTCTTTAAGATTTTGTTCCGTCACTACAATGAAGTGCCAAGGCTGAGCGTTCATGGCTGAAGGCGCCCTTCTTCCTGCTTCCAAAATGTTCCTTAAAACCTCTTCAGAAACTGGTTCAGACGTGTAACGTCTTACGCTTGCACGGTTAAAGATGATATCCAGAAACGACATTTCGATTGCCCTCCAAAAAGAATTATGTGCTTTATTACTATTAATTTTTTTCTGGATATAAATAGAATAGCCGAAAAAATTGTTGTTTTGAGGTTCATTATACTTTATTTCTGATGAAAAGTGCAGCTCCTAACGCTGTAACGAAACCCGCGACTACCAAAAGAATTGCGGGAACCAAACTTGTCAGAAAAGGTTCTGTCCTAACATCCATCCACCCATAAAGCTGGGCAGCCTCGCTGAAGGTTAGGGTTTGAACCGAATTATTGTCGTTTCCTCCATACGATGCGGCGTCCGTCGAGTTCCAGACTCTTTCGCTTAGAAACTTTTGTCCAACCTCGCTTTGAGAGATTACTGAGTGGTAACCATAAGTGGTGAACGCCATGAGAGGGGCAAGCATCACAATAAAACCCAACGCAACAGCAACAGCGACGTAAACTGCAATCTTCATTCTTGTTCCTCTAACTAATTCATTATCAAATCGGGTTCATTTAAACTTTGAACATTTTGGGCTCAATCTTACATAATACATGCAAAGTCCATTATGTATACATTTTAGAACAATAGGATTTTGGGTATAGTTTATATCCTTCGGCGAGGAAATCTAATACCCTATACTTTAATGACCAATGTTGCACAAAAACCAAACTCACAGTTAACTCGTATGGCGTTATCAAGGTTGATCAGTAATGAATAAGCGTTTGGCTATCGGCATCGACGTTGGAGCAACTAATATCAAAATTGCCATGGGAGATGAAACAGGGCAAATCTTGGCAAAATTCTTAGAGAAAACAGAAAAAAACCAAGGTCCGGAAGGCATAAGCAACCAACTGATTAGAATGGTACATTCTCTTCAGAAAGAACATCCAGAAGCCAAAAAAATCATTAGCATAGGCATAGGTTCAGCTGGACCTTTAGACCTGAAGAAAGGCGGATTAATGAAGCCAACGAACATGCCTTACGACTTTGTTCCGTTAGTCAGACCCTTGGAGGAAGCCTTTAAACTACCAACTTATCTCCTTAACGACTGCACAGCAGCCGTAATGGGCGAGAAACAATTTGGCGCAGGCAAAGAACACAAGAACATGGCTTACATAACGATAAGCACAGGCATAGGCGGCGGAGTCTACGTTGACGATCACCTACTTATTGGGAAGGACGGGAACGCCCACGAGATTGGCCACTTCACCATCGACAGCATGGGGTCTTTGCAGTGTGGTTGTGGAAAGAAGGGTCATTGGGAAGCATACTGCTCAGGAAGCGGTATACCAAATTTTGTTAGGGTGCTTCTAAAACAAAGGAAGCATCAGGGACTCAAAAGCAGTCTCCTGTTTAAAGCAGTCAACAAAGATTTAACCAGATTGACGGCAAAGATTCTTTTCGACACCGCGAAAGCTGGAGACCCGCTTTGTATCGGAATGGTGGAGGACATTGGGCGACTTAACGCCATCGGGTTTGCATGCGTGATTGATGCGTATGATCCTTCACTCATAACTGTTGGGGGTGCCGTCGCATTAAATAATGCTGACCTAGTTGTTGATCCCATAAAACGCAACGTGCAAGACCATACACGAAACAGGCTTCCAGAAATATTCCTCACGCCCTTAGGCGAGTACGTTGTTGCCCACGGAGCCTTAAGCATGGTCTTCCAGCGTGAAAGTTCCTAGATCAGCAATCCCAAAAAATATGTGCGATAAAGCTCATTTTTTGTGTGTTCTAGTGTTAGTGCAAAGAATTGAATAGAAAAGTAATTTACCTTCTAGAGTTCACTGAAGGCAAAGAGAGGAACCGTTTTGGCGGCATACGTGTGCTCCAATTGTGGACAGTCGCATTCTAAAGAAGAGTATGAAGAGAACCGTTTATGCCGTCAATGCGGCCAGATTTTGGTGCACCAAAAAGCAAAGACAGCTGGTCCTGAACAAAACGGCGTATCTAAACATGGTTTTACAAATTCAGAAGAAGATTTCATGCAGTTATTTCCTTACGTTCCCTATCCTCAGCAGCTGACGTTCATGCGGGACGCCACAAAGATTATTGGTCAAGGAGGAGTTTTTGTCGCAGAAGCCTGCAACGGATTCGGAAAAACCGTTTGTGTTTTATCAAGTTGTTTGCCGCTGGGTCGAAGGGTCATATATGCCACGAGAACCCACGAACAGGTGAAGCAAGTTCTCCGTGAAGTTGAACAGATAAACAAGAAATCTGACACGAAATTTTCAGCCGTCGCATTGGCAAGCAGACAAAACCTTTGTTTGAACGAGGTTTGCAGAAAATTGCCCTCAAACGACGCTGTGGAAGCCTGCAGACTGCTGAGGGACTCAAAGAAATGTCTCTACAAATCGAGGTTTAGCAGCTTGCCCTTGTCTCTTCCCGCGGTTCTTTCTGTAAAGAAGCTGCTGAAGATTGGGAAAACAAAGATTTTTTGTCCATACTTTCTGTCCAGACGGGCAGCTGAAGACTGCTTGGTGGTTGTGGCTCCGTACCAGTACATCTTTAACGAAAGGATAAGGGCAACCGTGAAACTTGACATAAACGGCAAAATCTTAATTTTCGACGAAGCGCACAACGCGGACAAGATCAGTCAAGAAGTGCTCAGCGACACATTATCCGAAAAGGGACTGAAAAACGCGAAAAAAGAGCTCGAGCAAACAGGTTTACCAAACAAATTTGTCGACCAGTTAATCGGATATCTGGAAGAAACCACTTCAAACGAACATGCTCCAATACGAGGCTCCCAGTTCCACTTGGACCTTAAGCAGCTGTTAGGCGATGAACTCTCGTTTTATGTTGAGACATTCTCACAGACAGTCAACGAGGTTAGGGAACACAAACTTTCCCAAGGCGAAGCGCCCGTCTGCTACCTGAGTGGGCTTCTCAACTTCCTTTCCTTGGTGGAGTCCAGCGACAAAGACAGTTACGCAGTAATTTTCCGTAAGTCACCGTATGTTGGGAACGTGGCTGAATATCGCTGTTTGGACCCGACTCTTGCTCTCAAACCAGTTTTAGAAGAGGCTTACGCTTCGTTGATTATGTCGGGTACGCTTTCGCCTTTGGACCTATTCACCGAAACTTTAGGACTGTCCGATGCTAAAACGCACACGTATTCTGCTATTGCGAAGCCTGAGAACATCCGAACCTACGTTGACGTTTCCGTTACGACGAGGTTCAAGGAAAGAAGCGCCGACATGCTGAAATTGTACGGAGAGCGAATCTCAAAAATCATGAAAAAAGTTCCAAACGGCGCTTTAATCTTCTTTCCTCAAAGAAAGCTCATGGACGAAGCTGCGCAGTTGTGGCTTAAAACGGGCTTCATAAAAAGGCACGGTAATAACCTGTTTATGGGAAGCAAGAAGGTTTTTGTCGAAGGAACCCGTGCATCGCAGAACTCGCGTATTGTGGATAACTACAAGAAGACCGCTCGGACAGACAAGGGCGCGGTGCTTTTCGCCGTGTTCAGGGGACGCAACGCTGAGGGCTCAAACTTCCCTTACGAGGAGGCTCGGGGAATCTTCAACGTCGGGGTTCCCTACGCTGACTACCGTGACCCTCTTGTGAAGGTGCAGATTGAATACTTTAACAAAAAGAAGCCCCGCCTCGGAGAACTCTGGTACCTGATGGACGCGTTCAGAGCTGCCAACCAAGCGATGGGAAGGGGAATCCGCCACAGGGACGACTGGTGCCACTTCTACCTTATGGACCGAAGATATGCGACTTACTCAAGATTCATATCAAAATGGGCTATAGTAAACGGAATCAAAGAAGTCACAATAAAATGAAAACGATGCCTTTACTTGATTGTTGATTGCGTTGGGTTTTTTTTTGGGATATTATCTGTTGTGGTCATTGTTTCTTTTGTATTACCTAGCTTGAGAAGGCTACTCCCACTCGATTGTGGCTGGTGGCTTGTGAGTTACGTCATAGACGACTCTTGTCACCAAGGGTAGCTCGTTCGTTATCCTCGTCGAAATTCGCTCAAGCACATCGAACGAAATCTTTGCGAAGCTCGCAGTCATGGCTTCACGGCTTTCGACCGCTCTTACAGCCACCACGTAACCGTAGGCTCTGGAGTCGCCTTTGACGCCCGTGCTCTTCGTGTCCGTGAGTATGGCAAAGTATTGCCACAACCCGTCTTGGAGTCCAGCTTTCTCAACCTCTTCTGACACGATTTTCTCCGCTTTCCTAACAAGCTCAACTTTTTCAGGAGTAACTTCGCCGATGACGCGGACCGCAAGCCCAGGTCCAGGAAACGGCTGCCTGCGAGTTATGTTGTCAGGTAATCCCAGAGTCTTCGCCAATTTTCTTACTTCATCTTTGTAGAGGTCTCGTAATGGTTCGATGACGGCTTTGAACTTTATGTCCGTTGGCAGACCAGCAACGTTGTGGTGACTCTTGATTTTGTCCGAGTGCTTTCTAAATCCAGACTCTATCCTGTCAGGATAAATGGTGCCCTGAATAAGGAATTCCGCGCCTGTTCTTTTCGCTTCTTCCTCGAAGACTCTTATGAACTCGTGTCCGATGATTCGCCGTTTCTCCTCAGGCTCAACCACGCCTTTCAGCTTCCCAAAGAATCTGTCGCTTGCATTCGCAACTGTAACTTTGACGCCGAGTTTTCCAAAGGTCTCCTCGACAAACTCAGGTTCCCCTTCCCTCATGAACCCGTGATTGACAAACACGGCGGTTAAGTTCTGTCCTAAAGCCCTTGAGGCGATGATGGCGGCTGTGCTGGAGTCTATGCCTCCGCTTAAAGCAATGATGGCTTTGCTGCCGCCTACGGTTCTTTTCATCTCGTTGACTTGCTCGTCCACAATGGAGGAAGGCTTCCAGTTCGGTTGGCACCCGCAGACTTTGAAGACAAAGTTCCTCAACATCTCGTTGCCGTGTTCAGTGTGCACAACCTCAGGGTGCCACTGCAAACCGTAGATGGGCTTCTGTTTATGCCTGAATGCAGCAACAGGGCAATTCTCCGTGTAAGCCAAAATCTCATAGTCGTCAGCCAACTTTTGTACGGTGTCGCCGTGGCTCATCCAAACCTTTTCCTTAAGGTCTAGGTCTTCGAGAACACCTACCGGTTTGGTTATGGTTACGTATGTTATGCCGTATTCCTGTTTTGTTCCTTGTTTAACTTTTCCACTGGTCAAGTAGGCTATTAACTGATGACCGTAACATAGACCCAAAACTGGAATGCCCATGTTAAGGATGAAAGGATCGACGGTTGGGGCGTCTTGTCCGTAAACGCTTGAGGGACCGCCTGATAAAACGAGCCCTTTGGCACTGACCCTTTTTCTGATTGTTTCTAGCTCTTCGAGGGTGACGTCGAACGGGACTATCTCAGAATATACATTGAATTCCCTGATTCTCCGAGCTATGAGATGGCAGTATTGTCCCCCAAAGTCTAAAACCAATATTGTGTCAAGCTCTTCTTTCACTGGCATTTCATTTCGTTCCTAGTTTTGAATTCGGGCACGCGTTTAAGGCAGCCGTAGTTTCCGTTTGTGCAGGACAGGCACAATTCGCTTTTTGGCATCCCTATGCCCTTACTTAGACCATTCGCATCATTGTAGCCTAAGAAATGTACACCAATGTGTTTTGCAACTGCGCTGTTGATCTCTTCCAGGTTCTTCGTGGTTCCCGAAATCCTGTAGGCGAGGAGTTCTTTTTGGGTTGGAAAGTCTATACCCATGTAACATGGGTAGATTATTGGCGGAAAAGTGAGAAGCAAAGAAACTTCCTTTGCGCTTCGTAGCTTCTTGCCAACGATTATTCTGGAGCTTGTACCTCTGACGATGCTGTCGTCTACGAGAACAATCTTTTTGCCGTTCACAACCTCGTCGATTGCTATAATATTAGAGACTACCTCTTCCCGCTTCTTTGGCTCGATGAAGCTTCGCCAGCTCCCTTTTCTTCTGTATCGATCCTTCATCAATCCCTCCTCAAAGGAAATACCTGACCTTTCGGAATAACCCAAAGCAGCAGGTCTGGCTGAGTCTGGCACAGGCACAACAATGTCCGCGTCCAAAGAATATTTTTCAGCCAAGATTCGACCGATAGTTTTTCTAGCGGCGTAAACGTTTATTCCCTCTATTCGTGAGGTGGGATGAGCAAAATAGGTATACTCGAACGGGCAATGAGCATGTTCCTTTTGGTCAGAAAATCGGTCGCTTGCCACGCCTTCCTTGGTTATCTTTAGGATTTCACCGGGTTGAATGTCCCTAATTAGACGAGCATTAAGAGCATCTAAGGCGCAGCTTTCTGAAGCTATTACGTGAGAGCTTGTTTCCCAATGCCAGCCGAGACAGAGCGGTCTGAATCCTTTTTCATCCCTCGCAGCAACAAGCTCTCCCTTTTCAGTTAAGATTATTGTTGAAAAGGAACCATTCAGATAGGGATTCAAAGATTCGAACGCTTCGGACCAAGTTTTCCCCCTCCTCAGGTTTTGGTAAAGCCCCATTCCCATGAGCTCAGTGTCAGTCAACTCGCTAGGAGCTTGAACTCCAACTTCCTTTAAGCCGTCAATGAGAAGTTCCCTTTCCAGAGTTCCGTTGTGCGCTATTCGGAAACTGTTTTTGTCTCCTTTTTCGCCTATTTGCAGCGGATGTGCATTTCGCAGTATCGATTTGGCGGTGGTTGAATATCTTACATGACCTATCCCAACGTTTCCCATGAGCATGGTGAGAGCCTTCGGCTTTTTTCCCATTGATTGAGAAACTACTCCGGCTCTTTTGTAAGAATGTTGGTTCGGAACGGCTATGCCCCAAGTTTCTTGCCCTCGGTGTTGAAGAGCTTCCAAGCCTGAGAGAAGCATGGAAACTACGTTGTGTTCGCCGAGCGAGAATACCCCAATTACTCCGCAATGCTCGTACATTTTATCCATATAATACAAAAGAAGAACAATAATAAAAAGCATTTTAACAGAAAAATGTCAATAAAAGTCTTGTAAGCTTCGGGTGTAGTCTCACCGTAATTATTGAATAAACTGCTTATGCTGCTGCCTGTTTCAGAGAAGGAAATGCACGCCAGACGACCCTTGCGGAAGGAAGAGCCACCATAGCCCCTATGATCATTTGTCCAATGTTGAACGGAACCTCAGCTATTGCGACCACTTGAATGTCGAAAAGCCAGCCGATGAAGAACATCTGGTAGAGGAAATATCCCAGCACCATGACAAGTCCGCCGCTTACGACGGAGAAAACGGTCCATCCGAACTCCGGTTCTGCGGCAAACCCGATCACGGCTATGAATAGGGCTACTAGGGCTCCGAGGACTATCCAGAGTTCCTGTGGTACAAAAAGTGAATAAATTATTGACCCTAAAGTTAACTCTATTTCTCCACTGTAGTAGATGATGCCAACAGTCGAGAGCACCCCGCCTGCGATCAGTCCGAGAAACAACGTGAGCAGTTTCCAGTGAGCCAACGACAGAAATCGGGGGTTGTTCCTCTTTAAGAAGCCGACAACGTATCCTTCGCATGCCTTGATGACGAGGGTTGCAGGCGCATAGTACGAATAGCCTAACAGTATGTCTGCCATCATTGACCCCACGCCTCCCGCGAAAGCCCCGACGTACGGACCGAAAAGGAGGGCTGAGAGGAAGACCATTGATTCGCCTATGTTGAAAAAGCCCTCGGTTGACGGTACATAAATCGAAAAAACCATGGTTGCTACGCACACGAACGCCGTGAATATGGCTGTGACTGCCAGAGTGAGTGGGGACAGGGTTTTTTTCTGAAGCACGATCCAAACCTCAAATAGTTTAGTTATAACTTTACTATTTTTTTCTGTTTCAAAATAAAAGTTTTACGGTTAATCACAACAGACTGGAATTCAACCTTCAAAAAAACGGATGTGCATAGATTTATCACTCTACAAGAAAATATAGGATTAAATAAAGAACAAGGAGAATCATGACGATGCAAAAAAGGCTTTTAACAGAACTAAACGAGTTCATAGGCACCATTCCGATGATCGACATTCACTCCCACATTGACGCTTCCCATCCCCACGCTCGGACCCCTCGGGACATTCTGTTCTACCATTACATTGCCACGGAGCTCAGATCAGCAGGCATGCCGCTTGAGCTCGTTTCCCCCGAGCTGCCCGTTGAAGACGCCGTAAAGAACGCTGTGCCGTTTCTGCCGCTGATAAGAAACACTTCGACGTACTGGTACTTCGTCAGGATGCTGAAGGAGCTATATGGATTCGAGTATGACGAAATCAACGCAAAAAACGTAAATGGGCTCCTCGAAGCAATTAATGAAGGATCTAAACAGGCTGACAGGTACAAATGGATTTTAAGCGAGAAGGCTAAGATCGAGAAAACCTTTTTGACCCTTAGATACGATGAAGCGGAGCCTCATTTTGACCCAGAATTTTTCGCGGGCGCTCTTAGACTTGATCCGTTAATCAGCAACTTGAATAAAGCCAGCGTGGAAAGTTTGGAAAAGGCGACAGGCAATTCCATAAAGTCTCTTGACGATTTCTCTAGCTCTCTTAGTCGCATTTTTAAAACGTTTTCTGGATGCGTGGCTGCAACCGTAAGTTTTCAGCCTGAAGACTCTTTTTCGAATCCCACTGACTCTGAGGCTACCAAGGCTTTCCAGAACCTTCTAGGAGACGGCAAATTGTCTCCCAAGGAAAGACAGACGCTTATGTCATTTGCTTTTCGTTTAGCCCTAAAAAATGCAGAGGAGTCAGGCTTCGTTTTCCAGGTCATGCTCGGTGCTAAGAGACCTGTTGCGGGAGCTGCTCCTTCCGACTACGCCATCACGGGGTTCGAGAGCTACACGGCTTCGACTTTGTGTCCGTTGTTCAGCGAGTTCAGCGGATTGAAGTTCGACGTTTTCACGGCGACTCCGCTGCTTTCGCATCAGCTGGCTGTGGTTGCCAAAAATTACCCGAACGTATATGTTTCGGGGTACTGGTGGTACGCCTTCTACCCGACGTTCATCAAGCAGTTCCTGCGGGAGAGGCTTCAGATGCTGCCTAGGAACAAGTCGAACGGTTTCTTCAGCGACGCCTACGTGGTTGAATGGAGCTACGCCAAGTCCATCGTGGTGAGGCTGCAGGTGGCAACGGTTCTCTCTGAAATGGTGTATGATAGGTACATTACCATGGAGCTCGCCAAAGAATTGGCTGTTGACCTGTTGAACCGTAATCCTAGAAGCCTTTACAACTTAAAATAAAAATAGAATTGTAAGAATCCGTTCTAGTTGTTAAAGTAAGGTTTTCACGTCGTCAATGGCTTTCAGTATCCTTCTTCCCCTTTCGGTGATTGCGAAGTACCTTTTCCCCCTTCTAACGTGAGAGGAAAGGAGACCCCTATTGCACATCTCGTTCAAATGTTGGTATATGGCGGACCGAGTCATCGTTTTGCCAAGTTCCTTCCACAACTCGTAGCCGTACCTGTCCTGCTTGACCAAGGCACGCAGCAGTTTCTCTTTTGTGCTGAACTCAGCTCCGACCATCGCGGACTTCCGCTTCTTTGAAAGCGCCTGCAGAACATCAGTGGCTTTCAGTCCACTTCCAGTAATCAAGCAGACGACAGACTCGTCCTTACCTATGGCTTCTTCAGTTCTGAGTTTGTTTAACGCTGCAATTGTACCTGAACTCGCTGGCTCAGCGAACAATCCTTCCAGTTTGGCGATTTGTCGTTCAGCCAAAAAAATTTCTTGGTCCGATACGGAGACAGCTAGACCCTTCGATTCTCTTATGGATTTTACTGCAAGGTCTTTGTGAATGGGTTCAGCGAAGAGGATTCCGATTGCGTGCGTAGTCGGTTTCAGGGTTTCTTTCTTTATTTCGTGAAACGTGTCGACTATGGGTGAGCACCCTTCTGCTTGGACGCCTACGATTCGGGGAATCCTGTCTACCTTTCCAATCTCGTAAAGCTCCGTGAATCCTTTCCACACAGAATAGAGGGTTCCGCCGCTTCCCATGGAAACGATGAACCAGTCGGGAACTCCGTATTGTTCAGCTACCTCGAACGCTATTGTCTTTTGCGCCTCAATAACAAGGGGATTCAGCTCCGGCGTAGCTTGGTACCAGCCTGTTTCTTGAGCCAGTTTTTCTGCTCGTTTAATGGATTCATCCACGGTTTCGCCGTGCTCCTCAATCACTGCGTCGTACACCAGCATCTGAGCCAGTTTTCCCATGTCAACGAGCTTCGGAATCACGAGTTGACAGGTTACACCGTATTTTGCGCAGTAAGCAGCTAAAGAGGCGCCCATGTTTCCGTTGCTTGCGCAGGCAGCCACCGTGCAGTTGAGGTCGAGAATGTTTGAAACCATGAGCGCTGCGCCCCTGTCCCGGAAGGAGTTGGTTGGGTTGCGGGTCTCGTCCTTCAGGTAAAGTTGGGTCAAGCCCATTTGTCGGGCTAAGCGTTCAGCTCTATAAAGGGGGGTTCCGCCTTCATGCATCGTCGCTTGGTTTTTTACTTCGGGAAGAAGGTTCCGATAGCGCCAGAAGGTGAAGCTCTCTGTGGAATCTGCGGTTATGGGTTTGCTGAGGTCAACTTTGTACTCGTACAGTCCGCCGCACTTTAGGCACCTGTTTTTGGGCGGATAGGGCTCAGCAAGGCTTCCGCATTTTACGCATTGGAGGACGCTCAACCGTTGTACCCCGTATCATCTATGAATTTCGTCTTTCATGCATAAATGCCTAAGTTTTATAATTTGTACGCTGGGACCATTAACAGCCTTAGATTGGTTATCTCCATTTAAGATGCTGTTGGACTAAGTTTTTTTACGGTTTTTTTGGACCTTCTTGCGAACATGGCAAGCCTGATAGAATACATCAATACTGCTCCGAAGAAGCACCACACGCAAAAGATTTCGGGTATTAGCCCGGAGAGGGAACTTTGGTCCAGAAACGGATTACCTGCCAAAGGGAAGAATGGCTGCATGTCATGGTGCATCTGTGCGTCCAAGAACAAGTGGAGGTAGATACCTGAAAAGGAAGCAATTGAGATGCTGGCGATAGACCATTTCTGTTCAAGTTTGAAGAACGACATTGCTTGCGAAAAGAATTTTCTAAATCTAAACATAACGACCGCAAGAACCAAGGCAACTATTGAGCCTCCTAAGAAGGAATGGAGGAAGCCGTGAAGCGGGTATTGCAGAGCCAGAGACAGAACCAGAATCGGCTCAACATCCACTACGACGCTGGCAATCAGGAACGTGGGCAAATTTATGATGTTAAAAAGCAGCAGTGGAATGAATAATCCCGGACCGATGTGGAACGGCGTTAAAGGCATACTTTTAAGCTACCATTAAGCTATTAAAATTTTACCTTAAAGTTCACTCTGGGAATAGGGGTCTGAACATCTGTTTTCGAGCGTATTCTATCATTTCCTTTTGTTCATTTTCGTCGATTTTTCGGTACCGTTCAGCAGCCTCCAGCACAGTTGGCCAAAGCTTAACATCGCAAGGCAATGAGTAGGTAGTCACGCCTTCTTGGGACAAAGCGAATATGATAGCCATTTCAACCTCGTTTGCATTGTCAACCGGTTCGTACCACGTATTATAATTTTTGTCGCCAACCCATCTGCGCTTAAGGATAGACTTGATAGCGATGACGCCTACGTCCTTTTCTTTTGCAGCCTTAAGTAGCGGTCGGAAATCGTTCGATGGGTGAGGATGCACCATGCTGGCAACGTTGATTGGTGCCAACACTGTGTCGAAGCCGAACATATCCAAAGCCTTAACGTGAATCCTCAAGTTCGTGTGACCCGTGATGCCGATGAACTTTATCAGCCCTGTTTCCTTAGCCTCCCTGAAGGCTTCCATCGCACCGCCCTTGCTGAATATTTGTTTCAGCTCATCGTCAGTGCCAACCGCATGAAACTGGTAAAGGTCAAAATGGTCGGTTCCGAGTTTTTCGAGTGAATTGTGTAGCTGCTCCCAAGCCTCCTTTTTCGTCCTTTTTGCAGTTTTCTCTGCTATGAAGAACTGGTTTCTGTATTTTTGGACCCAAGGTCGAAGCCTGACTTCAGCATCGGCGTAGTTGGGGGCAACATCTATCATGTTAACACCATGCTTCATGACGAGCTCAACAGCCCTATCAGCCTCTTCTTGACTCACGTAACCTGGTCCACAGCCACCGAGAGTCAATATAGATACGGAGTGACCAGTTTTTCCTAACCTTCGTTTTTCCATAAGAATCACAAGCTAACCTAATGTTCTTCATGCATAATAATTTTGGTTTTCAGAAACTTCGGAGTCTATTGGATAGGGCAATAACATTTTAAGTCTTTTTGCCTTATTTACGAAGCGTTTAAGCGAGGTTTATTTGCGGAGCAAGTCTCAATGGACGCTGATTCTTACTATCTTGAGTGCATCGACTGTGGTGCCGAGTATAACCCGAGCATGGTTATTTACACTTGCCATAAATGCGGTGGCTTACTGGCGGTTAAGTATGACTTTTCGAGAATCCCGTCTAACCTCGACGAGAAGTGGATAAACCGCGGCCTTTCGGTTTGGAGATACGCTGAGCTGCTGCCAGTTGAGGACAAAACGAAAATAGTATCTCTGGGCGAAGGCGGCACAAGCCTGAACCATTGCACAAAACTTTCAGAAAAAACTGGCATAAAAAACCTTTACGCCAAAAACGAGGGCGAAAACCCAACTGGCTCGTTCAAGGACCGAGGGATGACTGTCGGCGTCTCCAAGGCTTTGGAGCTAAGTATGAAAAAGGTCATGTGCGCCTCGACGGGTAACACCTCGGCGTCTCTGGCTGCCTACGCGGCTAAAGCTGGGCTTGAATGCATGGTGCTCATTCCTTCAGGAAAGGTTGCTTTCGGCAAATTGACCCAAGCCATAGTTCACGGAGCCAAAGTCGTCCAGATCAAGGGAAACTTCGACCAAGCGATGAAAATTGTGCAGGAGATTTGCCTCAAACGACCAGTCTACATGCTGAATTCTTTGAATCCGTTCCGTTTGGAGGGCCAAAAAACGGCAGCCTTCGAAATACGCGACCAGCTGGAAGGTCAAGTTCCAGACAAGTTGGTTGTGCCTGTCGGGAACGCTGGGAACATCAGCGCCTACTGGAAAGGCTTCAAAGAGCTCCATGAGCTGGGCTTAACCGAAAGGCTTCCTCAGATGGTCGGCGTACAGGCTGAAGGAGCTGCGCCGATAGCACACTCCATAAAGCAGGGATTGAAGGAGGTTAAGTTTGTCGAGAAGCCTGAAACCGTTGCCACAGCCATCAGAATAGGGTCGCCGGTGAACTGGAAAAAAGCCGTCAACGCCATCAAGGAATCCGATGGACTTGTTGAAACCGTTTCCGACGTGGAAATCCTCGAGGCTCAGAGGCTGCTGGCTCAGCTTGAGGGGTTGTTCGTTGAGCCTGCAAGCGCTGCTTCAGTCGCAGGATTATTCAAGCTCGCCAAAAAGGGTCTCGTTGAAGAGGACGAAAAGGTGGTCTGCGTCCTCACGGGTCACGGGCTCAAAGACCCAGAGGTTGTGCTCAAAAAGTTTCCTGCGCCAGTCGAAGTAGATGCCACGTCTGAAGCTGTTGAACGGTTAATGGTTTCAGAAGCGCCTGTAGACCAGAAGCCCAGTATTGTAGCTGTTTGTTAGTTGTATTAAGCGGCTGATCTTGCCTTTTTCAGAATCGTAAGCACGTCGTTAAAGACCGCTGAGACCGATTCTTTTCCCGCCCCGTAACCTACTAGAGTAATCTCCTTAGCCAAATCCGTTTCCAAGTGAACAGCGTTAAGAGTGCCGTGGACACAAAGCGGATGGTTTATCGGAACCAGTTTTGGCGCGACTTGGAGGTTTCCGTCGATTGTGCCGACCAGTTTTATGGCGTAGTTCGCCTTTTTCGCTAGGCTAACAGCCTCTTGGGTGACTCCGCGTATGCCTAGCCGTTCAACGTCGCCGAACTTGACGTTTCTTTTCATCAACGCGTTAGCCAATATTAC
>CAZRIK010000007.1:0-45534 GCA_964600125.1 uncultured Candidatus Bathyarchaeia archaeon | reverse complement strand
GAAATAGGCGAAGGCGTCGAAGGCTACTCTGTCGGCGACAAAGTTATCCCAGAAACAGTAGTCGGATGCGGCGTGTGCGACGCGTGCAAAAAAGGCGAAGAAAACCGTTGCCGAAGAAAGTACAAAGCCGTAGGCTACCAGTTCAACGGAGGGTACGCGCAGTTCCTCCTCATGCCGAAACCCGCCGTAAAGCAGGGATGCGTCATCAAGATACCTAAATCGTTGTCTTTTGAGGAAGCCAGCGTCGTCGAACCCCTCTCATGCGTAATCAACGGGTGGCACCCCTTCAAAACTCGCCCTCGAGGTTTTACAGCTGTCGTAATAGGCGCTGGCATAATCGGCATGCTTCACACAGAGTACGCTAAACAGAAAGGCGCCAAGGTGATTCTGATTAACCGTTCTTCTCCGCGGCTTGTTCTTGCACAAAAAATAGGTTTACCCGTGGACATTTACGTTGACTCCAGCACCTGCAATGCCGTTGACAAAGTCAAGGAACTAACGGACGGGTTAGGCGCAGACGTCGTAATATGCGCGGCTTCCTCAAAGGAAATTCAAAGGGAAGCTCTCGAAATGGCTGCGGTTGACGCGGACGTGAGCTTCTTCGCCGGAATCCCGAAAGAAGATATCTACGCCAACGTTGACCCGAACCTGATTCATTACAACGAGCTGCATGTGCACGGGGCAAACGCCTCCAACAGAAGCCAGTACCTAGAAGCCTTAAACCTCATAGCGTCAGGCAGGGTAAACGCGAAAAAGTTCATAACCCACAGGTTCCCGCTGGAAAAAATCGAGGAAGCGATAAACGCGCTTGAGAACCGAAACATGGACGCCATAAAAGTCATAGTGGACCCTTGGTTATAGGACTCAACGGAAGCATATGGTATGATTATTGACGCTGACGTTCACATTTCACCTACAGCTGAAAGCGGAAACAGCATCCTCGTCGAGGAGCTGCTGAAAAGAATGGAAAAAGCCGGCGTTGACAAGGCTGTCACTTGGCTTCAACCTCCGTACATGCGGGAAATTGACAAAGCTAACGAATATGTCCGCATGGCTATGAAGAAGTATCCTGACAGAATCCTCGGGTTCGGATGGGTCGACCTAAACCTTGGAGTCGAAAAAGCAAAGAAAGACGTCAAGAAATACATTAACGAGTACGGCTTCTACGGCATTAAATTGAATGGCGCTCAGAACAATTTTTTCATCGATGATCCTCAGCTGTCGTTTCCTTTGATCGAGGAAATAGCGAAAACTGGCAAGCTCCTAGCCTTTCATGTCGGGGCTGACGCGTGTGATCGTACTAATCCGTTCAGAGTCGCAAAGATAGCCGAAGAGTTTCCTGAATTAAGGATTTTGATGGTTCACATGGGCGGCGTCGCATTTGACGGTTTGACTAATGCTGCTATTGAAGTAGCCAAGAAACACACGAACTTGACATTAATCGGCAGTGGCGTCCGAACGATTCCAATTCTAAAGGCAATAAAAACTCTCGGTTCGTCTAGAGTGTGTTTTGGAAGCGACACTCCGTTCGAACTGATGAACGTTGAGGTCGCAAGATACCAAGCGTTACTGGACGGTATGCCTGAACATAACAAATTCAACGTAATGGCTGGAAACATAGCGAGGCTACTGAACCTGAAAATCTGAAGGCGAGTAAAGTCTTGGTCAAAATCAGTGTCATAGGCGCGATTAACTGGGACATAAACCTGTTTGTGGAAAGGTTTCCCGAAATCGGCGAAGAAGTTCCAGTTGAAAAGATTACTCGTGTTCCTGGAGGAAAAGCTGCGAACGCAGCTGTCGCCTCAGCCAGAATCTTGGGTCCAGAACAGGTTGCCCTCATCGGCTGCTTGGGAAAAGACTCCGTTGCAGACCAACAATTGAAAATACTGAAAGAAGAAGGCGTGGCGGTCTCTGGAATTAAGACCATCGAGGACGCGGAATCAGGACAAGCCTATATACTGATTGACAAAAATGGAAGAAACGTCATTAACACCCTCTTCGGAGCGAACCTCAGGCTTAAGCCAAAAGATTTGCAGGATAACGAGATTTATGGTTTAATCAAGGAATCATCCATCGTAGCTTTGGTTGATCCACCTCTTGAAACCATTGAAGCAGTAGCCGCTTTGGCGAAGAAAAACGCGAAATTCGTTGTTTGGGACGCAGGCGTAAGAAGCGTACTCGGTACGGAAAAGCTGGGTAAGGTTCTCGAGAACCTTGACTGCCTTGTGGTGAACCAAGTTGAGGTGAAGAACCTGACTGGAGAAAAAAAGCCAGCAAAAGCGTGGAAGAAGCTGTCATCATTCAACAATCAGCTGAGACTTATTGTGAAGCTCGGGGAAAGGGGCTGCTCGCTAATGACTTCAGAGAAGATGGTCACGGTGCCAGGCGTCAACTTAGGAGAGCTCGGCTTGAAAGTTGTGAACACCGTCGGCTGCGGAGACGCTTTTCTGGGAATGTTCATGGCTTCGAAATCGCAGAGCTTAGACGACGAGGAATGCTTGGAGCGAGCGAACTTGGCTGGCGCATTGAAGGCGACGAAGCCTGAAACTCGAGGCAGCCCAACAAAAACGGAATTTGAAAAGTATCTAATGCACAAAAAGACGGGCATTACCGTAAGAAGTGCCTAAACTTTCAAATTCTACGTTTTATCAATAATAGGAAAGATTTTATCCTCAATTTAATAGCGTACTTGAAAGGGTGAAAATATGTTAAGAAAGGATTGTCCGAACGTTGAGGTTAACCTTGAAGACTGCAACTGCACATATTCTTGTGGCGTGAAAGGCAAATGCTGCGAGTGCGTAAGAACCCACAGGTCGCACGGCGAACTGCCAGCTTGCTTTTTCCCGCCTCAAGTGGAAAAAACCTATGACAGGTCCATTAGACGCTTTGTTTCGCTGAACAAATAACCAAAAGACTGTGATGAGCTAGGCGAGACATCCGTATTCTTTTTTGATATTTGTTAAGTCTCTATACGGGCTGTTCATAAGTGATTTATGAGTTTAAAGGCACCGTTTAATTATGGAGGATTCCTTAGGCAGGTTAGTGGACCAGCTGTTCGCCTTCTTTGCGACCCACTTTTTCGAGATACTCTTCATACTCATGGTTCTGGTTATACTTGACGTCGCCCTGTTCCTCTTTTCGTCAAACAAAAAAGACAAGGTCATAATCCTCCACGCAAGCTGGCTCACAAGCCCAGCGGTGAAAACTTTTCCTCGTTTAACGTAGTTTTTTCTTTGGCACTGCTACGCTGTTTTGTTCCATATGTCCAAGGGTGGCTGAATTCCAGAGGGCAATGGGCTCTTGTACTCTTTGCCTGCAAGTCTTTGTTTGTGTTCTTTCTTCGCCCTTTTCAGAAGCCCCGTGTCAGTCAAAAGGTCGATGCCTGTTGCAGCCATAATCTTCGCTGCGAAAATTAAGGATTTGTGCCCAATTCCGACGCTGCTTTGAGCAACGTTCTGCCAAGAGTGCCCCGGTGTGCCGAGAACCCACGTTGCCGTGCTAAACTCCACGGCGGGTATCTGCCAACTTACATCCGCAACGTCTGTGCTTCCGTAGCTGACCAAGCCTTCTCCCCAAGGGTCAGGAACCTCGTCGTCCAACAGCTTGTCAAGGAGTCTTTCCCAGTTTGGTCGTTTAGACTCTTTCATTTCTTCATACTTCATTTCAGGCGGGATTGATTCCGAAATTTTCTTTGCGAATTCTAAATCTTCTTCATCGTATTTTGGGACCCCGATTTCCCGCATGTTGCTTGTGATTCTATCAGATATGACGTTGTTGGGAATCAGGTTGTAGAGTCCGCCCATGGACTCGATTTTCATTTCCGTTCTGGTCATTCTAGCAGCGCCTTCAGCAATGTCGAGAACCCACTTGTACAGGTATTCAACTTGGTCTCTTTCTGGCGCCCTCACATAGTACCAGCTCCGCGCATAGTCTGGCACGATGTTAGGCTGTTCGCCGCCCTTCTCAACGACGTAGTGGATTCTGGCGTCCTGAATCATGTGCTCCCTCATGTAGTTGACCCCAACGTTCATCAGCTCAACAGCATCCAAAGCGCTTCTGCCCTGATGAGGCGAACCTCCAGCGTGAGCGGACTTACCAAAAAAACTGAACTTAACGTTGTCGAGGGACAAGCAGCTCTTCAAAGTGGCACAGTTCATGTCGCCAGGGTGGTGGCTCAACACGGCGTCGACGCCGCTGAAGTATCCGTCTCTGACCATGAAGACTTTTCCGTTAAAGTTTTCCTCAGCTGGGCAACCAAAAAACTTTACCGTGCCCCCGATACAATGTTTCTGCATTGCGTTTTTGATGGCTACAGCCGCAGCCATGCCGCTTGCGCCGTGAATGTTGTGTCCGCAGCCGTGCCCAGGTTTTCCAGGATGTAACGGTTCTTTTTGGGGAACCTTCTTCTGCGAAAGCCCAGGCAAAGCGTCAAATTCGCCCAATATGCCTATGACGGGTTTGGAGCTGCCCCAAGATGCAACGAAAGCCGTCGGCATCCCTGCGACTCCTCGTTCAACCTTGAAGCCGTTTCTTTCAAGCTCGTCTGCAAGAATCTTTGAAGACTTGAACTCGATCAGCCCGAGCTCAGCAAGCTCCCAAATTTCGTCGCTGATCCCGATTATTCTCGCCTTGTTTTTTTCAATCCATGAGCTGGAAGAACCTTTTTCGGCTGACATAGTCAACACCACGCTAATAGAAGAACCTTAGACGCATTTAATTCTAACATGCCGTTGCCTGTTCAGAATATGCACATTTATATACCGAAAGCAAGACGGAAACAAGTGGGCTTATCATGCCGGGTCCTGTAATAATCGTAGATTACGATTCCGATTGGCCAATTCTGTACGAAAAAGAGAAACAACAGGTTCTAAAGGCGGTCGGAGACAGAGTCCTAGGCATCGAACACATAGGCAGCACCGCGGTGCCCGGTTTGGGGGCGAAGCCGATTATAGACATAATGGCTGGTGTCCAAAACAAGGTCAACGCCAACGAATGCCTGCTCCCTTTACAGAAAATTGGCTATACTGATGTTACGCCTGAGCCCGATAACTCGGAATGGTTTTACTGTCTAGGAAAAGCGCCTCACAGCGTAGGATACCACCTGCACCTTATGAAATTCCAAAGTGGTCACTGGAACAGGCATCTGGTTTTCCGAGACTACCTGAGAAACCATTCGGACGTGGCTGAAAAATACTTCAAACTGAAAAAGAGGCTCTCAAAAAAGTACAGCATAAACCGCGTCGGCTACACGGATGCAAAAACAGCATTCATAGAAAAAATCGTTCTCTTAGCCCTTCAACAAACTGCACCAAAGTACCAATGACCCCAAAAATACGCTTATACGAAATGGCGCCGGGTGTGGGATTCGAACCCACGCGACCTTACGGTCACAGACTTAGCAGGCCTGCCCCATACCAGGCTAGGGTAACCCGGCTTCGACGATTCTGCTTGCTGTTGTGCAGTGGCTTGTTGCCCAGCGTTTAGATAGATGCAGACTTTGGTTATTATTCTTTTTTCCCAATCAATCAGGAAGAAGACATGTGGGAAAGCTGAAATAATGAGTACAGCATATCGGATTGTTAAGGAGGAGGATGACCATTGAGCCTCATCGAGGGTTACGAGGTTAAGGGACGATGGCAAGCCGCGTTTGCCTGGAGCTCGGAGCGCGGTGGACCTGGACTGTGTGTTCGCCGTTTCAGGCGCACCCTTCATCTCGACGAAAAGCCTGACAGCTTCGTTGTCTGTGTCTCGGCGGATAGCCGTTACCGTTTGTTCGTGAACGGGCAAAGGGCGGGTCGGGGACCGCTGAAGGGCGAACTGGATTGTTACTATTATGAAACCTACGACATCGGCAAACTGTTAAAGAAGGGTCGCAACGTCATCGCCGCCGAAGTTGCGTGGTTCGGACTCAACAGCCCAAACAGCGAAATCCACAGCGGCTACGCCGGGTTTCTCCTGCAGGGACCAAGAAATGCAAATATCGACACGCCGACGAACTGGAAGGTGCAAATTGACCACGCCCTCAAACCGAACGTTACACATTTTTCCAACGCAATGAACTTTCTGGACCACATGGAACTGGTTGACGGAAGCAAATACCCCGTCGGCTGGTGGAACCCAGGTTTTGACGATTCAGACTGGGAAAACGCCTCGTACGTTGTCGCCGCGGACGTGGATCCCACGTGGGGTGAATTACACGCCGTTTGGCACTTGACGCCGCGAGACGTACCGATGCTGGTTGAGGAACCGAGAAGGTTCGTTCGCACCATTTGCGACATGAAAGAGACGGAACACCTGTTCGGCGACGTGCCAAAGGGGTGGAGACTAGAGGCAGGTGAGGCTGGCGAAATAATTCTTGATGCTGGCACGTTGACAACGGGGTTTCTTGAGCTTCAATTTGAAGGGGGAAAAGGACGTACCGTCGAAATAGTCTACGGAGAACAAGTCAACGAAAATATTACAAGGGGCAACCGTGCTTTCCCAACGAAAAAGACAGTTCGGGACGAGCTTAAAGGAGGTGTAATCGTTGGCTACTACGATATAGTCGTTCTTCCCGGCGGAATCTTCTATTACGAGCCTTTCCATTGGCGCACCTTCTGGTTCATCCGCATAAAAGTCTCCGCTGGAAACGAGCCCTTTGTTCTCAAAGATGCTACTTACAGGTTCACAACGTACCCTCAGGAACTGAAAGCCAGCTACAAATCTTCAGACCCAGACTCGAAAAGGATTATGGAAATAAGCTGGCGTACGCTTCAGCTGTGCAGCCACGAAACCTACGAAGACTGCCCGTACTACGAGCAGCTGCACTACATTTTTGACGCCCGAAACGAGGCGCTCTGCAGCCTTGCCTTGGCTGGAGAAACTAGACTGCCGCGACGTTCAATCCTCCTGTTCAGGAACTCGATGCGTCCTGACGGCCTTATCCATTGCCGCGTGCCGTCGAGACGAACGCACAGGCTGCCATACTTTGCTCTGGTATGGGTTCTAATGGTTCAGGACTATTGGGACTGGGTAGGCAAAAAAGACGCTGACTTCATTCGGTCCAACCTGTTCGCGGTTGACGGCGTGTTAACGTGGTTCCGAAGCTACCTGCGAGAGGACAACCTTGTTGGCAAGCTTCCGTACTGGAACCCGATCGGAGGCGATGGCGAAGGAGGTTCAATGTTGACCAAGGCAGTTGCGGACGGCGGTTCAACCTACATTTCCAGTCTTTACCTTACTGCTTTAACAGCTGCCATTCGTTTGCACGAGGAAGTTGGGTACAAGGAGGATGCTGACCGCTGGCGACCATTGGCAAACAGAATAAAGTCTGCCATTCACGACTTATGCTGGGACAAGGAACAACGCCTTTTCGCGGAATCGCCTGAACTGAAAGAAAAACCAATCAGCCAGCATAGCCAAGTGCAACCGATCCTTACTGGAGCCGCCACGCAGAACCAAATCAGCCAAATCATGAACAAACTTTTCACTGACAAAGTAAGTGGATTTATGCTGAAACCCTACGGTTACTACCTTACCCGTGCTTTAGAAAAAACTGGCCACTACGAAGAGTTCAGCAAACATCAGCTTGAGGATTACCGCCAGATGATGACGCGGCACATAACCACTTGGCAGGAAGGAGGCGAACCAGGAAGAAGCGACTGCCACGCGTGGTCATCTTGGCCAGCAGTGGATTTTCTGACCGCGGTCTTGGGGATTAAGCCTTTGAAACCTGGGTTCGAGGAGATTCTGGTTAAGCCACAAATTATATATGAATACGCTAAGGGGCAGATGCCTACGGTTCAAGGCATAGTCAAAGTAAACTGGAAAAAGGTTGATAAAAAAATTGTTATGGATGTGGAAGGACCCGAGGGAACACCAATCACTGTCCAAATACCAAAAAACTTTTCGCACCGGTATCCAAATGGCGGAAGAATTCATGTTGACTTCTGAAAGGAAATAGTTACTTTCGTTTCAGCACTTTTTATTCTAGTTTGGGTATGTAGTCCTTCTCTGCCTTGTAGAGCTCTGCGAACATGTTCCGTATTTCTTCAAGAGAACAAACCGCAGCTGTCAACGGGTCAAGCATCATCGCCTGCTCCGCCATTTCGTAGCTGCCGTCCATTATGGCTCTCACCGCCAAGTCGTAGACCGCCATGTTCGCCTTGTTGAGCGCAGCCAACTGTGGGGGTAGTTCGCCAAAGTACGTGGGATTCACGCCGTTGCGGTCAATCAGGCAGGCGACTTCGACAACCTCGTTCTGGGGAAGGTTCGTTATCAAGCCCGTGTTAGGCACGTTTCCGAAGATGACCTTGAACCTGTTGAACACTATACCCTCGATGATCTCGGACGCGTACTCGACGCTTTTGTTCAACTGCGGTTCCTCCTGCCCCGCGATTATCCGTTTCCTCCGCTCGTCGAGGTCCTGCCTCCACTTTGGCCAGTTCTTGGCGTAGAATCCTCTGCCGCCAAGGTAGCCTTCTCTGCAGTATTTGTCGATGAGCTCGGACCGCTTTCGGAAGTATGGCAGGTACTCGGACATGTGACCGCTTGACTCCGTCACGAAGTAGCCGAGGTGAAGCAGAAGTTCAAACTTGACTGGGTCCCTCTCGTAGAGAGCCTTGTCTTGTTTTACTTTTCTCTTCAGGGTCGGATACATGTCTTCGCCTTTATGCATTAGTTCGGTGAACCACGCCATGTGGTTGATTCCTGCGCACTTCCACTCCAGCTCCTCGTACGGCAGCCCCAGATACTTTGACAAATCCACGGAGGTTCCCTGCACGGAGTGACAGAGTCCCACAGCCTTCATTCTTGTGGCTCGGAAGGTCGCAAGCATCATCATGGACATCGGGTTCGTGTAGTTAAGCACGTAAGCCTTGGGACAAAGCCTCTCGGCGTCTTTAAGAATTTCCAGCCAAGGCGGAACGGTCCTTAATGCCTTCATTACGCCTCCTGGGCCAACGGTGTCGCCGATGCACTGGTCGACTCCGTACTTTAACGGAATCTCGTAGTCGTACTTGACCGTATGGAGCCCGTTGACCTCGATTGTGTTGATTATGAAGTCGGAGTCGCTCATGACCTCTTCGCGGTCAGTTGAGGCTGTGACCTTCCACTTCATCTTCAGCTTCTCGTTGACCATTTCGGTTGCCCTGTGAGAAAGCTTCAACCTCTCGGGGTCTATGTCAACAAGGCACAGTTCGCCTTCTTCGAGTCCAGTAATTTGGAAAATGTCTTTGCTCAGAACTGGCGCAAAGCCGCTTCCTGCTCCAAGATAAGTAATTTTTACCATTCAAAGCCCACCTTTTGCAGAAATATGCTTGAGAAAAGTATATTACGTTTTCCCAGACGGCTGTTTCTATGTTCCTTTGAAAAAAGCTAATGTTCGTATTTTCCATACTTGTGGACCAATTGAATAATCCTCTTGTACTGCTCGAAACTCACGTTCTTGGGCACGGAATGGTCCGAGTGGTAGATGTAGCCGCCTCCCTCCTTTGCGACTGAAACTTTCTCTCGGATTTCCTTCTCTATGGGTTTGGGGTCGTCAAGAGACATGAGCCTAACGTCGATGCCGCCCATGAAAGAGATTTTGTCTCCATATTTTTCTTTGAGTTCAATAAGGTCCATGCCTGACTTGACTTCCAACGGTTGAAGGCAGTCAATCCCTTCCTCGATGAGGTACGGGATGAGGTCTTTTACTTTTCCGCAGCAATGGAGAAGAACCAGCATCCCGTGACTGTGAAAATACGTGCACAGTTCCTTGAAAATGGGATGCATCTGGTCCTCGTAATGTTTCGGAGAAAAGAAGGGTCCTCCCCTGTAGCCCAAGTCGCAGTAGAGGAAGGCGCCGTCGAACTTGAATCCCCCCTTCAACATTATGTCGCACATGTTTATGGCTAGCTTTTCGTCCGTCTGGTACATGTCTTTGACCCATTCTGGCTCCTGGATGACCGCCCTCAACAGGCGGGGCATGGCTACGTAGTTCAAAATTTTGTCGTACCCAACAACCGCGTTGTAGGTGATGAAGCGTCCGCGGCTGTGTTCACGGTTGAAAGACTGCAAGCCTGATACCCAGTCAACCCTGCGGTCGCTCGGCGTTAGCCTAGGCTTGATTTTTTCCCAGTCTTCCCTGTTTTTGCACGGATAGTCAACGATCATGGGCGTGGTCGAAAAGTCCCTATGGTTTTTTCTGACTCCGCTGTAACTGTTTCTTTCAACGATGTATTCGCTGTCTTCTCTCAGAATTTCAACGGGAAACATCGGCGAGGTGTCAGGGGAAACGCCCCAGAGTTCATAGCCGAAATAGTCCTCAGCCGACATTCCTGGTGGCAACCCCTCGTTTCGCCATCTCTCCACCGTGGCTGCCCACGGACTGTCATGAATCGGAATTCGGTCGGCTTCACGGTGCCTTAAAGCCAAGTTGACCCTTTCACGAGCGTTCAATCCAAAACCACCACTTTTTCAACGTACAAACATTCTTTCTGATTTTTCGATCCTTGGGAAATCATTCACTGATAGATGATTCATGAATCTGCGTATATGCCTATAGTCTTTTATGAAAGAAGAATGAAGAAGGTTTGGGATGCAGGATGAAGAACGGAAAACACATGATGGGGATATGCGCATACACGTATTCGGAGCCCGATTATGTTCTGATGAAGCAGGCGGGAATCGAGTGGATCAGAGTAGGCTTCACCTATCCATTCAAAGACCAGCAGCACGAAGAGATGAACCCGCGGTTTCTGGAAACGGTGGAACACGTAAAAACGTTGAGGAAAAAGGGCTTCAGAATAATGGGCGTCACTCCGCTTTTAGGCTCTTTTCGGTTTAACAAAAAACTGGGGAAGTCAGTTTGGCACCCTGAGCTGCCTGAGTGGGCGGGAAGCTACGACTCGGATAGGTACTATGAAGCTTACCGCGAAGGATGCAGAGAGATTAGCGAACAGACAAAAGGTTTTGTGCAGCTTTGGCAGGTTTCAAACGAGATGGACATAAGCATCTTCCGGGGGTCCATGACTGTTGAGCAGGCTGGTCGTTTCATGAAAGAGGGAAGCTTAGGCGTCAAAGAAGGCAACCCTGAAGCCGAGACAAGCATCAACCCCGCTGGATTAGGCGCCGATGGTAGATGGCTCTTCGAAAACCTATACGCGAAAGGCGAGAAAACGTTTGACTATGCTGGAATAGACGGATACTTCGGTTCTTGGGCACCCGGCAGACCAGAGAGCTGGCCTCCGCTTCTGGAAGAGATTCACCGAATCACCAAGACTCCCGTCGTCATCCACGAGTGGGGTTATTCTTCCATAGGGCGAGTGAAGAAGGTTCCTGAGGGTTCTCCGCCTGAAGGTTGGAACGGCTGGAACTGCTACGAGAAGGCGTGGTACAACGTCTGGAAAAAGGAGCATTCGGAGGCTGAGCAAGCTGAGTTCGTGAAGGCTACGCTGGAGAAGTTCGCGGAGATTCCTTTCCTTTTGGGAAACTTCTTTTTCCGCTGGCGCGACCCTCCGACTTGCTGGCAGTGCGGTCAGCCCGAGTGCCCGTCGGAATGCGGCTGGGGGCTCCTCGACGTGAAAGCTAAGCCTAAGCTAGCTTACTATGCTTACAAGGAAGCTGTGAAAGCGATGTTTTCTACTTAAGATTTAGGATTCAAATCCGTTCAAAATTCAAGATGTTAAAAATACCTTTTCAAAGTGCTGAACTTTCCTATAATATTTGATTTTAAGTGTTTCAGTCTGGTCTGTTTTGTTCAACATTAGAAAATGCTGTTTGAACAACAAATATCGCCGATGACCTGTTCTGTTTTGCGTGACAATAGTTTTTTCCGTTTGAATGGCAATGCGCGAAGACCTTGAAGAGGAGGGGGGTCTATATATAGTCTCGTCGGATTCTCTGACCATCCCCAAGACTTGTCTGATTTGTTTAACAAATGTTTTCAGTTTTATCTAACAATTAGTTATTTGTAGAACAGTTTTTGTAACGAAATTGGAAGATATTCAGGGATTATTGTAGAATCTTTTTGACGATTTTTGCGACTGCTTCGCCCAAGGCTTTGTGGGCTTCTTTTTCGAGGTGTATTCCGTCGATGTCGCTTGATTTGATCACGGCTGAGGTGTCGAACAGTTCGCATCCGTACATCTTTGCGACGTTCCCAAAGTGTTCAGCAAACCTTTGTGACTTTTCGCGTCCTCCCTCGAACATCTCGTTAAGGTCCGTGAGCTTCCCCAGAGGCGGGGGAACAAGCAGCAGAACCTTCGGCGCCTTCCAGTTTCTGCCGCTTCCACTCTTGTTGACGGTGTCGACGAGGACTCCAGCTCCAAAGGCAACGTCCTGAGCTGAAACCGAGAACCGCTTCTTGAGGTCGTTCGTCCCCAGCAAGATGATGACGAGGTCAAGAGGCGAGTGGGTTGTGAGGCACGGAATCAGGTATTCTTTGCCGTTTTTGTGTCCCTCGATGGGGTCTTCCCACACGGTGGTTCTGCCCCCTAACCCCTCCTCGATTATGTGGTATTCGTCGCCGAGGGCTTTCTGGAGGACGCCGGGCCACCTTGCTTCCCTGCTGAACCTTCCGCCCGAAGCTGGGTCTGCCCCCCAAGTGTTCGAATCGCCGTAACACAAAACTTCAAACATAGCCAACGTCTCTTCTTTGTATTTTTCTGTAACAATTCCACTTATGCTTACTCAAGCTTTCTGAATATTCCTATATAAAATTTGGTTCTCTGAGGTTGTCAAAGATTTATGGAGCTAATCCGCGCAAAAACAGTTCAAAAGTAAGAGAAACCGCGTGGTGAAGTCGGATTAAGGCATATTTTTTTGGCATTACACGTTATTTTCTGGGAAAGGATCTGAGCTTGAAAGCATCTCGTCAACCAAATTTTTGGCGGTCTCGTTTTCTTTGTACATCACCAGATACGCCCGCCAATGGTCCGGCTTTTCTCTCAGCAGCGGCTGGTCCACGGTCAGCCCCAGCATCCAGTCCTCCAATCCCGCTTCGTCGCACAGTTCTTTCTCAACTTGTGCAAGGCTCGATGGATGCGTCAGCCTCAGGGCGTCTCCTCTGAGCTCAACGAACTTTCTGTCAACGAAAATCTTGTATTTGCCACTGCTTAACCCGTCCGCCCAACGTGGAAGCTTCTGTTCCATGAATCCGTAAGCTTCGCGGTTGGTCAGCCTGAAGAAGCTCGGAGCCAGCTCCTCCTTCAGTATCCTTAGGGCTCTCCCAAGCATCGTCCAGCAAACCATGTTGCGTCTATCGTTCCAGACGTAGGAATAGACCTTCTCGAAGTCTCCTGCCCACCTCCTTCTGAGACTGTTTGGTACGTTTTGTTTGTCTAAATCCAACGACATCGAAGCAGCAACTTCCGACGGAACATACGATGGTTTTCCTAATGGGTTTCCCGGAACGGTCTCGATGAACCTGTGAACGTTGTCCGCGTTGTCGAGGTCAGGGAAACCGTTAAGCAGCGGCGAAAGGGCGTGCCGTCCCTCGAGAACCGCGCAAACCTCGTCCAGACCCAACCCGTATTTGTCAAGGATTTTTTGGGCCTCAACTTGGCTGTGTTCGAACGCGAAACGCAATGCGCCCTCATGTGTAAACCCTAATGTTTCTTTCATGGTCTGGTCCGAAATGTGAGGAAACGGACCGTCGCCTGCGTCGTGCAAGGCTGCGGCTGCCGTGAGAAGAAGCCTGTCGTGGGGGTTTCCGCCAGAAACGAGGAGGGAAAGTTTTCCAACAGCAACCGAGTGTTGGAATCTGGACGCCGTGGCGACGCGTGGTCCAAGCCATCTTGGGACTGCGGAGAGGGTTATGTGCTTCAGCCTTTGGATTACAGAGGTCTCGGAAAGGTCCTTTAACAGGGAGGTTTGCAGGCTGCTTGTTTCCAACGCAATCCCTTTTTTGTATTAAGCTCGTATTAAATACAAACTGAACGATGCATTGAATGATGGAATTGTATGAGGTTCGTCCAGTCAGCCTTAAAAGACTAACGAAAAGACATACGCTAACATGGAAGTGCAGGTCGCAGTCTGCGGAGTAATCCTGAAAGAAGACAAAATTTTATTACTCAAGAGGGCAGACTCCGACGAATTCGCCAAACGTGGCTCATGGACGTTTCCTGCGGGAAGAGTAAATTATTGTGAGACTCCCGACGACGCCGTCCTGAGAGAAATCAAAGAAGAGACGAGTCTAAACGTAGAAATTCTGAAGCCCATAAAAATCTGGAGTAAAACTAGAGGCGCTGTGTGGAGAATAAGTATCGACTACCTCTGCAAGTACGTAGGTGGAGTCACAAAACTAAGCACGGAACATGACGATTACGTTTGGGCGTCCTTCAAAGTCCTTGACCGAATGGCGGTTGATGATTGGATCAAAGAAGACACATTCATAGCTAAACAAGAGACGACACGTAAAGTTGATGCCTGAAATTTTAGTAGATACAGCCGCATTAACATATATGCTGACTGAAAGAAGTCTATGAATGACGTTTGGGATGAGTAGAATGAAAAACAGGCCTGAGGACGACGAAAAAGGTCTCGTTGAAAAGGTTAAAATGGCTCTTTTGGGGATGCAGAGGTACAACTGGGAGCAGGGGGTCGCTGCGCAGGCTATGCTGGAGCTGGGCGACGACCGATGGGCTGTTTCTCTAGCAAGGGCAGCGGTTATGCGACAACAGAACGGAAGGTTCTCGGTCATCGGCAGCCACGACCCGTTAACGGACTCAGCGAGTGTCGGCGAAGCGGTTCTGCACGCGGGAAAGGTCACGGGCGACCCACTATTTTCTAAGGCAGCGGAAGAAATGCTTCACTTGTTGCTCACGACAGACCACAGAGCCGAGAACGGGGCGCTTTACCACGTTAATTTGCGGAAGGAGATTTGGGTGGACGCCTACTACATGGCGCCTCCTTTTCTAGCAGCGGCTGGATACCCCGAAGAGGCGGTAAAACAGATTGAAGGATACCGAGAGTTCCTCTGGAACAGCGAGGACAAGCTGTTTTCGCACATCTGGGACGACGAGAAGAAGGAGTTCAAGAGGAGAGACTACTGGGGAGTCGGGAACGGGTGGGCTGCGGCTGGAATGACAAGGGTCATCAGAACCCTCCCAGAAAACATGGAAAGCGAGAGGAGCAGACTCGTTGCCTACGTGAAGGAGGTCATAGATGGCTGCGTTGCCCACATGCGGAGCGACAGTCTCTTCCACGACGTCGTCAACGACCCCGCAACCTTCGTGGAGACCAACCTCGGGCAGATGATCAGCTACTCAATCTTCAGGGGAGCCGAAGAAGGCTGGCTGGACAACTCGTACATAAAGCCTGCAGAAAAAATGAGAAAAGCAACAAGATCCAAAGTTGACCGTTACGGTCTGGTGCAGGGTGTCTGCGGCGTCCCAGAATTCAACCGTCCCTACATAGCCCCGGAGGGACAAGCCTTCTTCCTTCTCATGGAAGCAGCTGCCAGAGACTACGAAGCCCACACCTAAAGCCTCACGAAAAAGAGAAACATCGACGTTCAAGCGAGTCCTGAAAAGGAACAGCTGCATTGGGAAGAATAAAGTTCCTTAGACGGTCGGTTTTTGTTTTGTTCCAGCCTCTTTTCCAGCTGTTTCTTTGAGGAAACTAACGAGTTCGTCTTCTTTGGGAAATATTTTTGTCGCGTACCATTCGAAGAACGGGCTGGGCTCGAACGGGTAGAACACGTAGACGAATTTCGCCAGCCCCTTGGCTTGGACCATTTCGCACAGGACTCCCGCGGACAGCTGTTCTCTGGGGTGGTAGGCTACTACGTATGAGCTGCTTTCGATGATTTTGTAGTCAATGTCGATGACTTGTGCTCGGAGATTGTTGATCGCTGCCTCGATGTCCCAATAGTCCACCTCGTACTTCTTCACGCCGTCAGAGTACCGCATTGTGACCTTGATTTTTTCAGGAAGACCTTTACCCTTCGCCATAGCCTCGTTACGCACGGTCCTCCAAGCCTCGACCAGCTCCCAATCCTTAATCATAGAAGGATCGAAAATTGTATAGTACGGCTGAAGAGCATCTGCAAATTGTCTGACGTTTTTGAAGAAATCTAGACCCTCTCCCGTGATTGGGTGGCTCAGGTAAACCTTTTTTTTGTGCCTGTTGAAGATCAAGTCTTCCAGCAGATCCGACCCGTGTTCTTTGGCAACGATATAAAATTCTTTATGGGGCGTGAAGTTTCGGGAAAGGTTGTAGATTCCCGTGATCTCCTCCCTTCGCCACTGCGAAAGCTCGATAAGCGTGAAGCTGTGTTCCCTCCACTGCGGGTCTTTCTTCAGTCTTTCCCTGACTCTAACCAAATCGTCCACGACAACGAAGAAAAGGTCAGGGTTCAAGGCTTTCACTTCGCGTTCCTCCAGCCCTTTGTAGGATTTTCCCTTCCACTCAAAATGGTAAGGCGTGCTTACGACGTGGACGCCGTCCTTGTTTCCGATCTCCTTGATGATCCTTTCTAACGCTGCAGCTCGAAAACTTTCCAGCTGCATGGGTTTGCTGTCGTAAAAATCTAGAACGTTCAGTTTGTTCAGGATATACCCTTGTTTCTCAGCTTCTTCAACAAGGTATTCGAACAGGTGATAATAGAAGAAATCGCGTTTACTCCTCAGTTCCTGAAGGTACTCGTCTCTTCCAGAACCGGGCTGCCCGGCGCAGATTACAACGGTTTTTTTCAATTTCTCAACCGCCTACATCAATAATTGAACAATAATCTTATTATCTTAACGTCTTCCCGTCGGAAGGCAAGTGAGACTTTCCTAGGTGACCCACTGCAACGATAAAAAAAGCTTAATTAAGTTATTGACACTATTGTAACGTAATTCGGTTTATATGCACGGAGTTACATGCGTTGATTGAGGATTTTGCCGTAAACATAAGCAAGTTCGAGGAGCTGCTGCAGGAAATATCCGCGAGCACAACGAGCGGCGTAATTTCTGAAAGGCTGTCTCCGTCGGATATTTGGAAGAAATCTGAGGCTGACGTGACTACTTTACGGAATCTTGCTGAACAAATCAAGAAGTCGATGCTTGTCCTTAAGCCCGAAAAAGCTTCAACAACAGAGAAACGGTCAGCAACACTGCTGCAGTCTTTAAATAAATTTAAGGAATTGCTTTTCAAAAGGGGGGAGCAGGCTCCTAACCCTAAATTGGCTCTTGATGAGCTAAGGAGGGCGATGATTGAGGGTTCCAGCCTCCTCGATTTGGCGAAGGAAATCAAGAGCAACCCGTCTGAAGGAATCGCGGCGATTCTGAAACTTAAGGAGGTTTACGACTCGAAAGAGTACCTTTCAGCGATTCCTGTGCCTGAGGTTACCTACGTGAGGTTCGCGAGCCTGAAGAACGACATAGAAAGCCTTAGGCTCTCGGTGGTAAATCTTGAACGGTCATTAAGCGAGCTCAGAACGAACCTGGACAGCGTCGTCGAAGAACTCTCCAAGTTCAGGGTTCTGCCTGCCGAAAAAACGAGGGAGAAACCAGAGGAAGCTGAAGAAGCCAGCGACGAAGATGTAGATGCCGGGCCTTCCTTAATGACGAAAGAATAGAAACAATTTTACCAAACTTTTTGGTGCCAGAAAAGGATGTCGATGGTTGACATTACCGCAAAACCCGCGGTTCACAGGGAAGCAACAGCGAAAGGGCAATTGAAACTTAGAAAAGAGACCGTCGCCCTCATCAAGCAAGGCAAAATCGAAAAGGGAGACCCCTTCCAAGTCGCGAAAGTAGCTGGCGTACTGGCAGCAAAGCAGACGAGTTCTATTGTGCCTTTGTGTCACCCGATTCCTTTAACAAGCGTCAAAATTAACCTGCGAATTGTGGACGACGCTGTCGAGGTAGAATCAACCGTAAAGACCAAGGCTCAAACAGGCGTGGAGATGGAAGCCCTCACTGCGACTGCAGTGGCTCTTTTGACCGTTTGGGACATGACCAAACAGTACGAAAAGGACGCTGACGGACAGTATCCTTACACGGCGATCCGCGACATACGAGTCACGAGTAAGCTGAAGGAAAAGCCGCAATGAGCGAAACATCAGCGAAACACAAGGCTGAAGCTCCTAAGATTCTCAATTATGCAGTGATCACCTGCAGCACGTCGCGGTACAGAGAGTTCGCTGAAACAGGAAAAATCGACGATCCGTCGGGAGACCTGATCGCCCAGATTCTTAGGAGCAACGGGCAGCGGGTTACGTTGCGGAGGCTGGTTTCAGACGACAAGCCGATGATACAGCAGACCGTGACAAAGACTTTGAAGTCGAGGAAGACTGACGCGATAATAACGACGGGCGGGACAGGAATAAGCCCCACCGACGTAACAATTGAGGCTGTTCAACCGCTCCTCGACAAAGAAATCCCGGGATTCGGGCAGCTCTTCCGAACAATCAGCTACCAAAAAATCGGGTCACCCGCAGTCCTAACGCGGGCGCTGGCTGGCGTAGCAAGAGGAAAACCCGTTTTCTGTTTGCCCGGTTCTCCGCAAAGCGTGTCTTTGGCGCTTGAGACTCTTATTCTGCCTGAAGCAAGCCATATTTTTAAACATGCGCACGAAATGTAGATTCAAAAATTTTGGCAGGTTATTTTTTGGCTGAAAGATAGTTCATCATGTCTTCGTCGAAGTCGAACCATCTGGTTAAACCGTTTTTCATCGCTTCGTTGGTTTGGAAAATTATGCGTATGTATGGAATTACGTCTTTTGCAGCTTGGTTCGAGGACATGTGGCACCGTTTCCCTATTTTCAGGCCGATAGCTGCCAGTATTTCCCGTTGCGCCCTCGAATGAGACATGGTTATGATGCGGGTGGGGAACCTGAAGGGCACCCAACCTGAGGTTCTGTGGCTCCAAGAAGCTGCGACGCCTGCCGTCATGAAATCTATGAAGTACCTCATCAGGGTCCAGTTTTGGGTGGCTCTAATTCGTCCGCGGTACATGTCGGCGGACGCAAGCATCTCCATGGTCGCAGCCAGCTCCTTAGGGTCTTTGATTTGGTGAGGCACGTTCTCGTAAATCCACTCCAAAAGCATGTCTGGGTCGACATCCGCGGCGTCAACCGCTCTTCTCGCGTCCCAAACGTTTCCCGCATAGAAAATGTCGCTGAGCACCTTGAAGATGACTTCTTTCCTGTCTCGGGTCGAAAGCCACGAAACATCGTCATAGGCTAATTGTTTCTTGCCTTGAGCTAACGCTTGAAGGTCGTTGACTGCCGATCTGAGGTCGCCGCCGGCTCTTTCAGCCACGAGCCTCAAAGCGTCAGCATCAGCTTCGACGCCTTCTCGGCTGCAGATTTCTTTGAGAAGGGCTTCCATATCTGTCCTCGCAAGCTTCTTGAACTCCACGAGCTGGCAATGTTCTCTAAGCGTCGAAAACCGAGGATCATAAGCGTTGTTCGCCGTCAGAATGATGGGCGAACCCGTGGTTTTGACGATGTCCGTTATGACGCGAAGTCCCCCCCGGTCCGCTGTGCCTGTTATGCCGTCAAGCTCGTCGAAAAAGATGAGCCGTTTTTTACCGAACAAGGTGCTGTAATGGCTGGCGGTGCCTGCGAATTTCTGGACAGCCTCAGCGGTTCTGTAGTTGCTGGCGTTGCTTTGAACGAGCTCCATGCCGAGGTCGTTGGCTAAAACCTCAGCGACGACGGTTTTGCCTATTCCAGGCGGTCCGTAAATGAAGAGGGCTCTTTTTTTGGGCGGTTTCCTGTCCCACTCGTGGACCCACTTCAGAATCTTGTCTTTCGCTTCTTGGTTTCCGACAACCTCTGCTAATGTTTTGGGTTTGTACTTTGAGGTCCACGGGATGAACAATTCTTATTGTCCTCTCTTTATTTCGGCTCCTGCCTCAACCAGTTTTGCCAGCAAAGCGCTAAGCTGGATTTCCTCGTTTGAGCCCTGTAGCAGGCGGAAGTCCGCTTCGCCAATGACTTCGGCGAGCTTTACTTTCCACTTGTCTGGGATGCTGAGCCTGAAGGCTTCGCTGTGGATTTGCCCGATTATGTCGGTTCCAGCCAGCCCATACTTCAATAGCATGTCCCTGAGCTTTTTTCGGGCTTCAACGAAGTCTCCGCTCAACGCCGTCAACAGCATTTCCTGCACGTCCGCTGGATTTGCCCTGCCGACTACTGAGTAAACGGTTTCTTCGTCTATGGGTTTGCCGATTGACGCTGCCGTCTGAAGGATGTTCGTGACCCTTCTCAGGTCTCCGCCGCCGATTTCCAGAACCGCTTCAAGCCCGTCATCTTTGATTGTTAAGCCTTCGTTATCGGTGATGCGTTTAATCCAGTTAACCGCATGTTCCCGAGGCAGGTAAGAGAACCTGAAAGGCGCACATCTCGACTGGATGGGTTCAATGATTTTTCCGCTGTAGTTCGCGATGAGGATGAACCGCGCGGTTTCCGTATACCGCTCCATGGTCCGCCTCAGTGCTTGCTGGGCGTCACCAGTCATGTTGTCGGCTTCGTCGAGGATGAGAACCTTGAAGCTGACCTCGCCGATTGACTTGGTCCTCGCGAACGTCTTCACGGTTTCCCGCACAACATTTATGCCTCTTTCGTCGCTGGCGTTCAGTTCCATCACGTAGTCGCGGAATCTCGGTCCGTACAGGTCATGGGCTAGGCAGAGGGCAGCCGTGGTTTTTCCTGTTCCCGGCGGTCCAGCGAAGATGCAGTGGGGAACGTTTTGGGTTTTGACGAAGCTCATGAGCCTGTTGACGATTTCCTTTTGGTCAACTATGTCTGTGAGCGAGTGAGGACGGTACTTTTCTGTCCACATTTCGTAACTCAACGTGGGGCACCTTTACCTTAAGAGTCAATGTTCGTTTTGAAATATGCCGAAGGCGCTATTAAGTCTTAGATTTTGTGGGTCGTTCTGCCCGTTCTAAGCAATATTTATAACGTGGTTATAGTATTATGTGTTTGAAGAGAGGAGGTTACATCATGAGCGAATACGCGGTCATTTTGGTCGACATGTTGAACGATTTTGTTACGGGAAGCCTGAAGTGCGACAGAGCCCAGCACATAATCCCTAATCTGAAGAGGCTGGTTGAAGCCGCACGACTGAACGGCGTAGCCGTGGTTTATAGCAACGACGCTCACTACCCTCAGGACCACGAGGTTGTTGCGCGGTGGGGCAGCCACGCGATTAAGGGCACGGAGGGAGCTGAGGTGATTCCTGAGCTTAAGCCTGAAGCAAAGGATTATGTTGTCGACAAGAGGACCTACAGCGGTTTCTACGAGACTGGCTTGGACCCTTTGTTGAGAAGTTTAGGCGTTAAAACCGTTGTTCTGACGGGGTTACACTCGAACATGTGCGTTCGGCACACTGCCGCGGACGCCTTTTTCCGAGGTTACAAAATCATTGTGGCGACGGATGGCGTGGAAGCCTTCACCCAGGAAGACCAAGAAAGCGGACTGAAGTATCTGGAGTACGTCTACAATGCTGAGCTGAAGACAATCGACGAGATCGTCAAAGAGTTCCGAAAATAATACTTTGAGCGAATCTGTTTGTAAAATTCATAATTTTTATTATAACATGGAATATAGATGTTATTGTGGTTCAGTGGATGGGTGATGGCTCGCGCAGAGTAGTTTCAGCTGTGTTTTTGTTCATTGCTGTGTTTGTCTTTGTTTCGGCAGCTTCAGCGGATGTTTCGGAGTTTGAGGTTGAGTCCACATCCCTCACGGTGTACAGAGACGGCTTGGTTCATGTCGCCCAAACTGTGGCTGTGAACGAGACGGTTCCATCTTTTGCGTTGAGGCTGCTTTCTGATTCTGAGTCAATTGAGAATTTGGTGGTCGTCGACGAGAACCTTACGGTTCTGGATTACAATGCGACTGACCAAGACATTGCCATTTACAGTTTAGGAGCCAAAACCGTTGTTCTCGAGTACGACACGGCTTCGCTGACTAGGAAAGAGGCTGAGGTGTGGACCCTCGCCTTCGAGTCTACCTACAATCTTTCGGTGCTTTTACCTGAAGGCTCAACGATTTTTGACTTCAGCGAAATGCCCGCCTCAATTGAAATAAACGACGGAAAGATACTACTGTCACTATCTCCGGGCATTTGGGAAATAAACTACATTATACCGATTGTTCAGCCAGCAGACTTTTCGGTAAGTGAACTCAGCGTAGATCCAACCGAAATTGTCGTTGGTGGCGAGGTTACCGTATCGGTTAGGGTGACGAATGGGGGTGGAGCCCGAGGCTCATACACTGTTGTCCTCCAGATTGACCAGTTAACGCGAGGTAGCGAAACGGTTACGCTTGGGGCTGGCGAGTCGACGACGGTTGAGTTCAGGGTGACTGAACAAACCACTGGCACCTACCATGTTGACGTTAACGGCTTAACAGCAGAGTTCACGGTAAAGGCTGCGTCTCAGTTTCCGTTTTTGGAAGTTACAGCGGTTTGCGCCGCTGGGACGGTTGTTCTCTTGTTTTTATTTTTGAGAAGAAGAGGAGGCGTAAGCGTTGAGAAAATTTTTAGGTCTAACCCTTACTTGAGAGACGAGGACAAAGCCGTAATTCTTTTCATTGCCGAAAAGGGAGGCAAATCTTTCGAGGCTGAGATCAGGGAAAGATTCCCAGACATGCCTAGGACGAGCCTTTGGAGGCTAGTCAAAAGGCTGGAAAAAATGGAAATCGTTAAAGTTAGGAGGGTCGGACTCGAAAATCAGGTTGAACTAAAAAAATAAAATAAAGAAGGGAAGGCGGAGGATATTGAACCATTTTATGGTTTTCCTCCATTACCATTTCCATTGTTGCCGTTACCGTTGCCGTCGTGGTTGCCGTTTCCGTTGTCGTTGTTTCCTTGTCCGTTTCCGTTATCTTGATGTTGCTGCATGTGTCTGGTTAAGCCGTGGTCGGTTTCTCGGAGGATTTCGCCGATTCTGTTCATGTTCTGAATCGCGTCTTTGATTTGTCCCATGTTCTGTTCAGCTTCGTCGATCATTGCTTGTAGGCGCTGTTGGAACTGCTCCATGTTTTGGTAGCCCATTTGCTCAAGCATCGCTGTCACGTTGACTCCTTGGTTCTCGGCGACGCGCAGTCTCTCCATGATTCTATCTCTCGCTTGTTCAAGCCCGTTGAGGCAATTCCTCATTCTCGTCATGAGCATCTCTCTTGCTTGTTCCTTAAGCAACTTGCAGGCTTCGTTGATCAGTCTCTTTGCTTGGGTCAGATTTCCCACGACCTCGTTGACTCTTCCTTCCTGAAGCCAGACTCTTGCCGTCTCAACATTCAGGTAAGCAGCGGCGTCGCTCAATTTCGCTTGGACTTCCATAGTCAAGTTCATCTGTCTGAGTTTCTCTATTCTTTCGAGGGTTCGCTCCATCGCTTCTATGAGTCCTTGGGCGTCAACCAGTCCTCCTTGGGAGACTCCTGAATCTGAAAGTATGGCGTGAAGGGCTACGAAGACCTGTCTGAAGATTGTGAGGGCGTTGGTGGCGTTGGCTACTGCGCCTTGGTAGTCTCCAGCTTCGAGTGCATTGTAAGCCAGTGTTAGGTTGCCAACGCCTTGGCTGAAGAGCGACTCGTTGCCTTCAAGCTCGTCCATTAGACCTGCTTGCTCAATTTTGTCTAACGCTGTCGCGTTCGCGCGTGTTAAGTCGATGAGAGCTTGAACCTGCTCTTGGGCTTTGTCCGCCAGTTCAACGTAGTTTTCAGCTTTGTTTTCTGGGTTTTGCATGTAAGCGGAGATCGTCGTCAAAGAAGGGGCAGTGGCTACGAATATTGTTGCCAGCAGAATTAAAGCGGCAATGCGTCCAATTTTCGTCATGTTGGTTCACTCATTTACTTTTTGTTTTCATTCTTGTCTGGTGGGCGGCGACGCCTCGGGTTGATTTGTCGCCACGATGAAGTTGGGAGGTGCCTCATTTAAGGGACATTGCGGAACGACCATTCCAAAAAATGAAATGCTTGCCGACGGCTTTCCGTTTATTTATGAGTCTAAACGTCTGGTCTGATTTGTTCAACATTAGATTTTTTTGTTTGAACAACAAACCACCGCGGAACCCTGTTCTGATTTGATTAACAACAGTTTTTCAATTTTGATTATCATTTGGCGTTGTGTTAGAACTGTTCTGTTTTGAGTGACAATGGGATTTTCCGTTTGAGTGACAATACGCAATCCGCGAAGACCCGTCTGATTTGTTCAACACTGGTTTTCAAATTTTGTCTAACAATTCGCAGCCTTAGACCCTGTTCTGATTTGGGGCGCAAGAATTCTGTTGTTTTGGGGCGCAAATCCTTAATAATCTCTGGGACCTCGGAGAATAAAATTACAAATCATATAATAAAAATATAAAGGTGACATGAAAATCAGATTAAAAGTCAGAAAAAAATGAAGTCAATTTATATTTGAACTTAACAAATACTGTAACATGGACTATGAAGAATTTGTCGTGAGAATGAAGAATATCGAAAAAATGGTTTTTGTTCAGACACACAGAAAAGGTCCTACTGGAGTTGGGAAGACCCTTGAAGATCTATTAGGAATTGTGGAGAACAATATCGCTGGACCAGATTTCAGCATCTACGAACTAAAGTCTGGACGAAAAGACGCTGCTTCAATGTTAACCTTGTTTACAAAAACTCCTCAACCGAAAGGGGCAATCAAAGAACTTTTGAACACCTTTGGTTATCCACAACGGAAAAGAAACATAGACCAAAAACAGCTAACATTAACAGGAGAAGAGCTAAACAAGTCCAGAGTTCCATTAGAGGATAAAGAACTGCATGGCACAGTTGATTCAATTAAACCTAACAGCGTTGGGCTAAAGCTTGAATTAAAGAACGGCAAAATTATTATTGCAAACGACAAAGGGATTGAAGCCTATTATGATGAGGAGACATTGAAGCCAGCATTTGAGGAAAAATATCATAAACTAGTTTATGTTTTAGCTGAAAGCAAAATAGAGAAAGACGTGGAATTTTTCTGGTACAACGAAGCATACCTACTTGAGGGATTCAGTTTTGAGAATTTTTCAAACCTCGTCCAAGAAGGGAAGCTAAAGGTGGATCTTAGAATCGGTCATTATTCTGATGGACGATTGCATGACCACGGAACAGGATTTAGGATTTTTCCAAAGCATCTCCCCGAATGTTTTGAAAAAATAAACCGAATACTTTAGGCTGGTCGCCAAAAGTCAAGGATGAATTCCATAGTCGCACCAAGAGAGATAAAATTGTTAGGCCATCCAAAAATACCCACTTTGTTTACTAGGTCTCTCTTGTCCCAGATGAACGTATTTCTGAATTCAAAGCCCGCTTTTTCAAGGGCGTCTATTACATAGGTGTGTGTCAAATACCTTTTGTTCTTCAACCAAACGTCATTTATGTTAATAATGCAATGAGCCTTTGGCTTCATAAGAGAAAAAATTCCTGAATAAATATCCTCAAGCGCCTTTGCGTATTGTTCATGGCTCATTGTCCCAATGTCTCTTGGATCATCTGAGTATTGCTGAACTGTGAGAAAATGTTCGTTTTGTCGTAGATTACCGCGTATACTTTTGTTCAAGCGTGGTCGATTAAGCATGTTTGCATAAGGTGGAGACGTTATACACAAAGAGATTGTGTCCTTTTCGAAATATTCAGGTATTTTTCTCGCATCATCTGTGATAGCTATCTGTTTAGCGTTTTGGTTCAATCGGGACTGACCCAGTCTTTTATTCGATATGTCGATATACTCTTTTTTTAGGTCGAAGCCAACCGCGTTCCTATTTAAATCTTGGGCAGCAACAAGCGTTGTGCCAATTCCCACAAAAGGGTCGAGAACCAATTCTCCTTCGTGCGTAAGTAATCTAACAAAATGAGCAGGAAGAGATATTGGAAACACTGCTGGATGAACGTTTTTGTCCCTTATGTCTCGACCTTCATAGTAAAAAGGCTGGATTGCCACCATTCCCTTAATCCATTCTTTTGGCGTAACACAACTTATGTGACTAACTGGGCAGTGGCAAGTTTTTTTATGCCCAATCTGCAAAGGTTTTGAATAGGATAATAATGCGGTCTCACTAATTTTTGACATCTTCTTCAAGAACGAGTTAAGCAACATATCTATTAAAATTTACCTTTTTTCTGAAATAGTATATTCAGTCATCATGTATACAAAAATGCAATTTGAAATTACTGAATAGCACGAAATGATACCATATAGGTATTTAAGGGTCGATTTCTCTCTCTATTTCAATTAAGTCAGCAAAAACGGCGTCAGCGTGGTCGGTCTTTGGGAAAAAAGAAGGTCATAAGCGAGGATAACCTGAGCGGTCTGATTCTCCCCGCAACGACGGATGTGTTCGGGGTAGCCACGAAGCTGCTGGGCAACGACCGCGTTTTCGTTAAATGCCAGGACGGTCGTGAAAGGGTTTGCCGAATCCGCGGGAAGATGAAGCGCCGCGTCTGGATAAGACTCAATGACATTGTTCTTGTCAGCCCGTGGGATTTCCAGTCTGACGAGCGCGGCGACATTATCTGGCGTTACACGAGGGGTCAGTCTGACTATCTGCGGAGAAGAGGTTTGCTTAAGATTTAACGGGCACTACGTGAATGGGGGGTTTTGAGGCGTCCAACCAAAACAGAGTGAGGAAGAAGCTTGAACGCCAAGAAAAAACGTACGAAACCACGCGGCTTATGAGGGAGAAGAGAAGCGAAGAATACGACGCTCTCGAGGAAGTTTTTGACCGCCCAACCCTGATGACGGTTTACGAGCTCATGAACCGGGGCGAAATCCAAGAAATCCACGGAGCCGTCAAGGCAGGGAAAGAATCCAAGCTTTACTGGGGAACAAGACCAGACGGCGAAACGATCGCGATAAAGATTTTCTTGACATTGTCTGCCGAGTTCCGCAAAGGCATGCTCATGTACATAGCAGGCGACCCAAGGTTCAAGCACGTCAAGAGAGACCCCCGAAGTATCATCTACACTTGGGCGAGGAAAGAGTACCGAAACCTTTCCGAAGCTTATGCGGCTAAGGTCAGGGTTCCCCAACCCTTCACCGTGGAAAACAACGTGCTCATCATGGAGTTCATCGGAAAAAACGGGGAAAGCGCACCTCTGCTCAGGGAGACGGAGCTCAAGAATCCTCAGCGAATCTACGGTAAGCTGCTCAAGTACGTGGAAAGGCTGTACAAAAAAGCGAAACTCGTCCACGGAGACCTAAGCGAATACAACGTCATGATTTGGAAGGGCGAACCCGTAGTTTTCGACATGTCCCAAGCCGTCAACGTGAAGCACCCGAGCGCTAAGAAACTGCTGGAAAGAGATTTGGGGAACTTGAACCGATACTTTAATAGAATCGGCGTAGACGTAACTTCAACCGAACAAACCTTCAGGAGGATCACTGGTGTCACAGCTGTTCGTTAAGATTCCGCGCGACAGAATCGGAGTCCTCATCGGACCCGAAGGCGGAGCCAAGCAGCGTCTGGAAGAAAGGCTTCAGGTCATGCTTGAAATCGACAGCCAATCTGGAGACGTTGCCATAAGCCTCAGCAAGGACGTTCAGGACCCTTCGCTGCTGTTTAAAGCCAAAGACTACGTGTTGGCTGTGGGGCGGGGGTTTTCGCCTGACCGCGCGAACAAGCTGCTTCAAGACGAGGAAAACATGCTTACGCTCATCGACTTAAGGGAAATCTTCGGAAGGTCAGACTCAGACATCCAACGCGTGAAAGGCAGAATCATCGGCACGGAGGGCAAAACCCGAAAAATCATCGAGGAAATGTCTGAAGCCTTAATCTCAGTTTACGGGCACACCATCTCCATAATAGGCGGGGTGGAACAGTCCGAAATCGCCCGAGAAGCCGTCAACATGTTCATAAAGGGAAGCCAGCACGCCACGGTTTACAAGTACCTCCAAAGAAAAAGGCAGGAACTCAAAAAGAGACGCCTCGAACTTTGGGAAGACAGCACTCTTTTCCCAGCTGAAACCTGAACTAAGCTGGATTATTTATATAGTAGCTTCCAAGTTAATTTAGCTGAACCGTTCAAAAATTAACCCAATTAAGCGTCAGACTACAGGAGGTTTCAGGAAATCTCAGAGACCTTCCAAGAAATCAGCCCAGCGGACTTCTTCTACCGCAACCGGGAAATCGCTGGCTTCACTAACCCAGCTCGGGCTATCTTCACCGCGATGAGAGAACTCGTCGAAAACTCGATGGACGCAACCGAAGCCGTAGGCATCCTTCCGGACGTCTACATTCGGCTGACGATGGATGGACAGAACGGGACTAACGAAACATACACGCTCAGAGTCATGGACAACGGCTCAGGAATCCCCGCTCACCAGATGCCCCTTGCGCTTGGACAGTTTCTTTTTAGCTCGAAGTACAAGCTGAAGCAGGCTCGCGGAACCTTCGGATTGGGCGGAACCATGACCATTCTTTACGGCCAGATAACGACGAACAAGCCTGTGATTGTCTTTTCAAGCACGGGAACCAGCCGAATCGTCGAGTACAAGCTCATGATTGACATCGAAAGAAACCGCCCAATCATCCTCGACCGCAAGATTCACGTGAACCCGTCAAAGGACGGCGAAAGGTGGCACGGAACAATCGTTGAGCTTCACCTTGAAGGAAGCTACGCGCAAGCCAGCGGAAAAGTCCTCGAATACCTCAAACAGACAGCAATAGTCAACCCGTACGCGGACATCACCTTCATTGACCCGAAGGGAAAGTTCTACAAGTTCAGCAGAACCGTAACCGAGATTCCTCCGCCCCCAAAAGAAACCGAACCGCACCCGCACGGGGTGGACGTGGAAACCATACAGAGAATCATCAGGTCAACCAACACGCGGAACATGTACGATTTCATGCGGAAAAATTTCCATAGGGTCGGAGAAAAAACAGCCGCAGAATTCCTTAAAGTGGCAAATATCCCAGCGAAAACAAACCCCAAGCGGCTGAGACCCGAAGAAATCGTGACGCTTGTCCAAAGAATGAAGGACTTCGAAGGCTTCCTCCCCCCGGACGCAGCGTGCCTGTCCCCGCTTGGAGAAGAACTGCTCAGAGCAGGAGTCTTGAAGGAACTTGAACCCGAGTTCGTGGCAGTCCGCCGAAGAAACCCAGCGACCTATTTAGGTCACCCGTTCATTATCGAAATCGCCATAGCCTACGGTGGCAAAGTTCCAGCAAAAGACGAGGTTCTGCTTTACAGGTTCGCCAACAAAATTCCATTGGTCTACGACGAGTCAGGCGACGTCTGCTGGAGAATAGTGAGGTCGGTGAACTGGAGAAGATACAACGTCGCGCCGAGCATGCCCGTCGCGGTGCTCATACACCTGTGCAGCACAAAAATCCCGTACAAGACGGTCGGCAAAGAAATAATCTCCGACCAAGCTGAGGTCAGCAAAGAAATCCTCAACGCAATCAGGGAAGTGGCACGTGAACTAGCCCTCTACCTATCCCGTAAAGAACGTGTCAGACGGCAGGTCAGAAGGCTAAACGTGTTCGCAAGGTACCTTCCAAAAATCGCCCAGTTCTCGGCAGGACTAAACGGAATCGAAAAGCCGCCTGAAACGGACAAGCTCTACAGAAGCCAGCAGGTCTTCAAGGAATTTGCGACGAAGGACGAGTTCACGGAAAGCGAACCGTTCGACTCGAGACTTTACAGAACGGTACTTGTCCACATAGCAAACAAGCATGAAGCCAACGCCGTGAACGTCAAGGTGCTCGGGCTGACGGGTACGCAGTGGACGGAGCTAATCCCGGAGTCCACGCTTACTTCAGGGTCTGAGCTCTACGAGACCCTTAAGGGCAACTTCAAGCAGGTTAAGGTTCAAGCGAAATCGTCCAAGCCTGGAAAGGAAGGCTTGATAGAGGCTCATGTTGACGGCGTAAGCGAATAACGAGAAAATGGAACAAAAAAGGTTGTTGAATTATGTCGAAAGTTAATAACAAAAAATCCGCTGTTGAAAGGAAAGGCGTAGTGCAGAAAAGCCTCGAAGTTCTTGGAGCCAAGTTCTGCAAAGAAATAGACCAAGGCGTTTTCCCTTGGGTCGAGATGAAAAGCCGCTCCACGGACAACATTTTCTACAGCCCCGACTACAGGCAGTACATTCTGGGCGACAAAACCGTCCGAAGAAGCGCAAGGGTCATCTCGCACCTTCGCCCGTTCACGCAGATGGTTTGGACAGCCTACTTCGTCCACGAGCTACTGCAGCAGAGGAAAACCAGCACGCTGCGGGACGTTTACTATTCAGCCCAAGCCTACGATATGGCTTTTCAGGACCAGTCGGAGTCAGACAACATTATTACTGACTTGGAAACATCTATCGAGTCCCCACGAGAATCCTTCAACGTTTTCCCAGAAGAAAGGTCAGCCGTGTTCGGAGACTTGACCATCCAGTACAACGTGCCAGGATACGAGAACCGGAGAACCAACCTCGCCTCGCACCCGGACGGCATGATGATTGGTCCCGCGCTTACGGAGTCGCAGTTCGTCGAAACCAGCGCCGACAAGGTTATCGTGGTAGAGAAGGGCGCTATGTTCACGCGGTTCGTTGAGGAAAGGGTGCACGAAAAGTTCAACTCAATCCTCATCTACACGGCTGGGCAGGCTCCAAGGTCGACGAGGTACTTCATCCGCAGGCTAAACAAAGAGATGGGGCTGCCCGTCTACATTTTCAGCGACGCCGACCCGTGGGGAATGCACATAGCCATGGTCATAATTTCGGGCTCAGCCAACGCGGCGCACCTTAGGGAGTTGACGACGCCTGACGCGAAGTGGGCAGGAGTCTGGGCGACGGACATAACCAACTACAAGCTGCCCAGCGAGCAGCTGAACGAGATAGACGTGAAGCGCCTGAAGGAGCTGAAGGGCGACCCAAGGTACACGGGCGGGTTGTGGCAGAGGGAAATTGACGCCTTCGTCGAGATGAAGAGGAAGTGCGAGCTCGAAGCCTTCTCCCGCTACGGGCTGACGCACATCGTGGACAAGTACCTGCCTGAAAGGCTCAGCGAGCTCAGCTAGCAAAGCTTATAGACCGCGACCGCATCAAACCATTTACAACATTATTAATGCACATGGAGGCTGGAACGCATGAGCAAATCAATACCGAAGTTCGGAGTCGTCTTCGCAGAAAAAGTCCTCGGCATCCTGCTGTTCGCCGTAGGCATAGTCCTGTCATACGAAACGTACGGAAACCAAACGGTAGCTGGGACTCTGGGATCAGTCTTCCTCATAATAGGCGTCATCATGGCAGCCTTCGGCGTCATACTGATTCTGGCAAAAACCGAATAATCAATGTCGATTTTTTTGCTGGAACATTTATTGATTCAGATAGTGACCACTATATTTTATCCAAGAATAAAAGATTTTTTGGGGATGTTTCACTTGATGTTGCTGAATTTTTATGATTTGTTTTACAATTTTTGTCCACAGTGTGAACAGAATTTAGCGTCTCTTAACAGTGTTCTCCCGCAATGTGGGCACGGGATTTCATTTTCGGCAACTGCCAATCCTTTTTTCTCCATTTTTTGGAGTTTTCCGTCGCTAAGTAAAAACACTCTTTCAGCGTAGGAGGCGATTTGGTTGTCATGGCTCACCATGATAATCGTGGTTTTGTGTTCAACGTTTAGCTTTCTCAGCAAATCAACTATTTCGAACTTTGTTTTCCCATCCAAGTTTCCCGTAGGCTCATCAGCCAGAACGATGGCGGGATTGTTTGCCAGCGCCCGTGCAATGGCGACTCTTTGCTGCTCTCCCGCGCTAAGCCTGTACGGTCTATGTTCCTCCCTTTCTGAAAGCCCAACCATCCCCAAAAGCTCGCAGCTTCTGCTTCTCCGTTCATCCTTCGATTTCTTTGTGCCCTCCATTGGAAGTTCCACGTTTTCGACCGCGCTCAAATAAGGCATAAGGTTAAAAGTTTGAAAGATGAACCCGACCTTGTCTCTCCTCACGGTGTAGAGTTTTTTCTCAGGAATTTTTGTGACGTCCACGCCGTCGAGTACAACGTTTCCTTGAGTTGGCCTGTCGAGGCAACCCAGTATGTTCAGTAACGTGGTTTTGCCTGAACCCGAAGGACCCATAATCGATATGAAGTCTCCTCGCTTCACCTGTAGGTTTACGTCGGAAAGGGCTCGTAGTTGGCGGTCGTCTATTTTGTAGATTTTTTCGATTTTTTCGGTTTCTAAAATCATCTCACTCATACTTCAAAGCCTCCATTGGACTTGTCCGAGAAGCTCTCCAAGCGGGATACAAGCTGCCCAAAGCTCCCAGTAAGACTGCTGCCCCGAACATTAGCAACATTGTCTGCAAGTCTGGTGCCGACGTAAGGGACTGAGACAGAAATGCTCCGGGAGTCATGAACTGTCCACCTTGTTGCATAGAAAATGGGCTGATGGGCAGCAAAAGCGACGATATGTAAGGCGCCCCAACGTATCCTATGAAGACTCCGACTGCTCCTGCCATCAGGCTCAGAAAGATGCCTTCAAGCATGAACTGGCTCATGACGTTCCAGTTGCTGAAGCCTATTGCTTTGAGTATGCCGATTTCCTTTGTCCTTTCACGCACGGTGTACAGCATTGTGAACAGAATGATTAGGCTTGTAGCAGCAACCGTGACGACAATCATCTGGAAAGCAGTAGACTGCGTCTGGCTCAGGCTCGATTCAGCGCTTTCCAGCATAGTTGCATACGTTTCCTGCATTCTCTGGAGCTGGCTTAGGCGTTCTTCGTACGTCGAAACGTAAAACTCTGGGTACAGACTCGATATGTCACTCACTATCCCATCAACATACGACTGGTCTTCAGCGTACACGTCCAGCCTGCTTACTTCCCCTTCAAGACCAGTTATGGTTTGGGCGTCCGAAATATTCACGTAAAGGTTCAGTGCCCCCAGAGAACTCGTCGGCTCGTAGACTCCGACCACCGTGAAAGTTTTTCCCAAAATGCTTACTTCGTCACCAACATCCACCCCGAAAAACTGCGTGTTGTTTGAGCTGAGGAGGACAACTCCGCTGTCTCCCTCTTGGAGGGTTCTTCCCTCAATTATGTCCGTTGGCAAAATTTGGTAATTATCTAATAAAGACGAGTCCAGCGGAACCCCCACAATCGTATAGTCCGTAACAAGAATGGTGAAGGTGCCTCTCGGCGTCTCCCTAGACTCTGTTGTTCCCTCCGATTTTTCAAGGAACGCCAAAACATCTTTAACGCCATCAACGGAAACGATTTCGTTTATGGCGGTTTCGTTTATGTATTGTTCTTCTCCAGACGTAAACCTAGGTCCAAACTCCTGTCCTGGACCTTGTCCGAATCCTCCTCCGAAAGTTGGGGAGAGACTGCATTCAATTAGGGTCATGGTTTTGTTGATTTCGTTTTCCATTCCAGTTATAGCATCGTTGTAGTTTTTGTTCAGTGTCTCTATTGCAGCTTGGTTCGCCATGACGCTTGAGGGAATGGAAATCATGATTGCCATGGAAAAGCCTAAGGCAACGACAACCAACAGAGCCCTAACTTTTCTTCTCGAAACATTTCTAAGCGCTCTCGTCAACACGCCCATACAGTTCATCTCTTTAGGATTTTTTTGCCCAGAAGAGGGGCTTAATTCGGATTTGGTCCGCTGGCTGCAACCTTTGTCTTAACTTTCGCAGCCTTCGTTGTCTCGTATGGTCAAAAAGGGACCACGATTGTCGCTGGTGTCTAGACTTGAGCTTTTCGCCATTTCACACACACCCTCTTCACGGGCTTTTCAAGAAGGAGTGAAAAAGTAATAAAAGAATTTTTCAAGATTATACCATAATCTATCCACAATTGCGCTAAAAAGCAGAAGAACTGCTGAATGGAAAGAATTTGGGTTGCTATTAGCTTTTTTAGTATTTTATGCTGAGATACACAAGAATGGAAAGTGCTACGCACGCAAAAAGGTCCGGTAGCATGGCGAATGGTCCGAGACCGAAAGCGCGGAAACCGAAGGGCCACTGCAGAATCGGGTTAGACGTGATTGTGTAGAGAAGCAGGATCATTGAAAATATTATTAGCCCAACTGTGAAGCTGGACTTGGTCCTGCGATAAATGTCAATGTATGTGAACAGAAGAATTATTACAAGAGTAATGTTTACCGTGGAAATCACTGTTTTAATTGTATAGAACAGTTCTAGGTCTCCAGAGGGAGGAGGCTGAATCCCCCATTCCTCAAATTTCGCATTTATTGTTCTCCCAATTTCCTCTATGCTTGTTCCGTTTTCTCTCATGGTTCTTATGAGCTGCTCCATTTCGTTTCGGCGTTCTTCAGAAAGGTTCCAGCGTTCCCACCCCTGAAGTTCCAGCGGAGAACCAAAAGGCGCGTTAATAACCCAAACAGTGGCAAGCAGCGCCACCACTACTAAAGTCACAAGAATAAACAATATTCTATAATCTCGGTTCATCTTACGGTTCATTTGTTTTCCTCCCTTTTTTCTTTTTTCCCAAATCTATCCCAAATCTCTTGGAACACTACGTAATTTAATTCCATTTCTGGGGACAGAAAATACGTAAGGCCATACCTGTCTCCAGCGGAAACAATTATTCTGTTCTTCTCTAAGACGTTTAAGTGGTGTCTTATCGTCCGATAGTCCATCTCAAGAAGGTTCGCCAACTGATTCGCATTTTTCGGAGTTTCCTTCAGAGCCAAGATTATTTGGGCGCGGCTGACGCCTCCCCTAGTGCCAGCTATGAGCCATCCTAGAACATATTTCAGTGGACGAGCGTCATAGGACATTCAAACATGCTCCGAAAGAGTAAGTAGTAAGGTCTTATGTTTTTACTGAACCTATTTTAGGTTATAGTAATAATAAATTTGCCTTGTTATTGGGAGCATAAGACTTGAAATAAAAGTTCATTTTTCAGTCCAAAACATGCCTTGTTTCGCAACGTTAACAATTGGATTGTGGCATAATTCTGAAAAATCCTTTAATAACCATAGGTCGCTGTCAAAAACGAGGATTCGACCTTGGAAACCTCCCTAAAACCGAAAACGAAAGTTTTTGTAGTCATTTTGATGGTCACTGTTGTCGTAGGGCTTCTTGTCGGAGGGTGGCTTGGCTATTTTATTAGTGACTCAATGGCTTCCGAAAGGATTGATGCCCTACAAACTGAATTGACGACGCTTCAACAACAGGTCCAGAACCTTCAAATAGTTAACAACGTCACTTACCAGAATATTACTTATGTTCTAGGAGAGAATGCTTCTCTTTCTCGGTTGTACGAGCAAATCGAAAACTCCATCGTCGTGATACGAGGACTGATATTGGAATACGACATCTTTAGGCGTCCCTATTACACTCAAATTCAGGGAACAGGCTTCGTTTGCAACTTCTCTGGAGAAATGGTGATTCTCACAAACTACCACGTGGTAGGCGGCGCAATCAATGTCACAGTAACCTTCGTGAACGGGAACGGGTACACCGCTTCAGTGGTGGGTTCGGATCCTTACGCGGACCTCGCAGTGCTTTCAACCGATGCGCCGTACAGTGAGTATAGTCCGCTCGAAATCGTCAGCTCGTCGACCCTAATGGTTGGTGAACCAGTATTGACTGTTGGCAACCCGTATGGACTAGCAGGATCAATAACCACTGGGATTGTGAGTGCGATGGGTAGGACTATAACTGAGGAAGCGTCAGGTTCCTACGCGATAGCCGACGTTATTCAGACAACTGCTTTGTTAAACCCGGGCAATTCGGGGGGTCCGCTTCTGAACTACAAAGGCCAAGTCGTGGGCATAACAACAGCCATCGTAAGCGGCTCGCAGGGATTGAGCTTCGCAATTCCCTCAAATACGATATTGCGTGAAATCGGTTCCCTCGTGTCAACGGGCTCTTACACTAAGCATTCGTGGTTAGGCGTAGCAGGCGCAGACATGACCTATGAAATCGCAGAAGCAATGAACACTGACGTGACTTACGGGTGGCTGATAACCCAAGTTACGGGCGATGGACCAGCAGACAACGCGGGTTTACAGGGTGGAACAAAACAAGTCGTTGTTGCTGGAGAATACGTCATAATCGGCGGCGACGTGATAACAGCAGTCAACGGAACAAAAATTACGAGCATGGATGACCTCTTAACTTATTTAGAAACATACACTGTGCCGGGGCAAACGATCAACATGACGATTGTGAGAAACAACCAGACAATGACGCTTCAGGTTGAACTGGGAACACGACCTTCACCGAGCTAACAAAAATACTTTAAATCTAACGACATTTTTAGAACAAATTTACGACTTTAATCGTCAATGTGGCACAAGCAAAAATCGCATAATTGTTTTCGCCTGATTCGTTGTTAAGAGCAACTTGGCTGCTTCTTTTTTTGGAAAAGCGTTATCTTCGTTGTACGTGAAAGATATTAGCGGTTCGACGTTTAAAGGTGAAAACATGACGCAGAACATCGTTTCATGTCGTCCAGCGAGTTACGGAAAGTACCAAGACAAATCGTACGAGCACATGGCAAAGATGTGCATACGCTACGTTGAGTTGCCGATGCCGAAGCCTCAAGACGTAAACAGAGTCCGCGAAGAGCTGGACAAGCACGGTCTGTCGGTCGCAAGCCTCGAGTCTCCCTGCAACATCCAGAACGAGAACAGCACGGCGGAATTCAAGACGGTAGTCGGAATTGCTGAAGAGTTCGGGGCAAAAAGGATGTTCGTAAGCGTCCGCGCTGACAAACTGGGAAAGGAAACCGCCTACGAGAGACTAAGAAAACTGGGCGACCTAGCGGCAGAGAAAGGGATCATCATCGTCCTTGAGACACACCCAGACTTGGTCACAAACGGCGACGTGGGCCTACAGACCATGAAGGGCATAGACCACCCCAACGTGAAGCTGAACTACGACTCCGCCAACATGTACTTCTACAACGAAGGCATCGATGGCGTGGAGGAGTTGAAGAAGGTCCTTGGCTACGTCGAAGGCGTCCACCTGAAAGACACGAACGGAAAATACCAAACGTGGCACTTCCCAGCTCTCGGCGAAGGAATCGTTGACTTCGCAATAATCCGCGAACTGCTCAACAAACGGGGCTTCTTCGGACCGTTCACAATCGAAATCGAAGGAATCAAAGGCGAAAACCTCACCCTCGCCCAGACGCTTGAAAGAATGGAGAAATCCGTGAAGCACCTTAGAAAATGGGGATACTAAACTACATTATGGATTTTTTGGCGCCGCCGGACGGACTCGAACCGTCGACCTTCGAGTTAACAGCTTCAGCCTCAAAGACAAGTCGTCTGAGAGTCCGTTGCTCTACCGAACTGAGCTCACGCCCAAACGCCGTTATCGGCGAATGAACGGCGGCTCAATTGGCTCGTTTTTCAGCGGCGCATTTTAAGCTGAAAACTGCACGCTGTATTTAAAGCTTAAGCATCATGTTTGCAGGGAAAATTCTTAAGTAAGAACCAAACCGAATAATAACTTGGAGAAAGCCGAAGGGCCCGTAGCTTAGTACGGCTAGAGCGCCAGGCTCATAACCTGTTGGTCCCTGGTTCAAATCCGGGCGGGCCCACCATAATTTTCCATTAAGGTTTTTGGAGTCTATTTGTAGAAAATAACTTCGTCGACTTAATTTTCTTTGTCTTTGGTTGCTCAGCCTTTTCGTCTTTAATTGAGGAAACCTCATGTCCATTAGCCTACTAAAAAAAAGCAGCAATAAGAAAAATCAGGTTTATCCCTTGTAACCAACTTTATCTTTCAAGGTTTGAACAGACTCTGGGTTCATGAGGGTCGTTATGTCGCCTATCGGCTGGTTCGTCGTCAAAGCCTTAAGGATTCTGCGCATGATTTTTCCGCTGCGGGTCTTCGGCAAGTCGTCCACAAGCACAATCCTTTCGGGCCTAGCCGTGGGACCGATAACCTCGGAAACCTTCTTCTTAAGCTCATCCTCAAGCTGAGGCGAACCTTTGAATCCCGCCTTCAAAGCGACGAAGGCAACCGGAACCTCGCCCTTGATGTCGTGGGGCGCAGAGACCACCGCGCACTCAGCCACAGCCTGATGCTGAGCAATAGCGTTCTCGACCTCTGCAGTTGAAAGCCTGTGACCTGCGACCTTCATGACGTCGTCCACCCTGCCCGTGATGCGGAAGTTTCCCATTTGGTCGTGGACGTAGGCTCCGTCACTCGTATAATAGTTTCTGTCTCCGTAGACGCCGAAGTACTGCTGCTTGAACCTGTCAGGATCCTTGTAGACCGTCCTCAGCATGCCTGGAGCGAACGGTGGCTTTTGAACTAAGAAGCCTCCTTCCCCGACGTTCGTTGGTTTGCCTTCTTCCGTCAGGACCGCGAACTTTGTTCCCGGGAAGGGTCTGCCCGCAACAGTCGGTATGAAGGGTCCGATTCCAGGCAAAGAGTTGATCAGGGTTGCGCCTGTCTCGGTTTGCCACCAAGTGTCGATCACTGGGCATCTTCCTCCGCCCACGGTGTTGAGGTACCACATCCAAGCGTCCTCGTTGATCGGCTCGCCGACCGTGCCGAGGATTCTGATGCAGCTCAGGTCGTGCTTCTTGACTAGTTCGTCGCCAAGCCTCATGAGCATCCTGATCGCCGTCGGAGCCGTATAGAAGACGGTCACCGCGTATTTCTCGACGATCTGCCACCACCTGTCCGGGGCTGGGTAGTCAGGCGCCCCCTCGTAAATCAGGGTCGTGACGCCGTTCATGAAGGGTCCATAACAGTTGTAGGTGTGACCCGTAATCCAACCTATATCAGCGGTGCACCAGAAAACGTCCTCGTCGTGCAGGTCGAAGTCCCACTTGGTCGTCCAGTAAGCCTGAACGGCGTATCCGCCCAAGTGGTGTTCGATGCCCTTCGGTTTTCCCGTTGTCCCGCTCGTGTAAAGAATAAAGAGTATGTCTTCGCTGTCCATGACCTCAGGCTCGCAGTAGAGGTCAGCCTTCTCCATCAGCTCGTGCCACCACTTGTCCCGCCCCTCGACCCAGTTAATCTCGTTCCCAAGCCGCTTAACGACGACTACGTCCTTGATTTTTGTGCCTTCCGTGCCGATGTCAGCGTTCTCTTTAAGGTTAACTGACTTCCCCCTTCTGTAATAGCCATCAACAGTGACCAAAACCTTGGCTTCAGCATCAATCATCCTTTCACGCACGGACTGCCCGCTGAAAGCCGAAAAAACGACGCTGTGAACCGCGCCTATCCGCGCACAAGCCAACATGGCAATTTGGACTTCAGGAATCATGGGTAGGTAGATGCCGACTCTGTCGCCCTTTTTCACGCCTAGGCTTTTCAGAACGTTCGCGAACTTGTTTACTTCCCTGTAAAGGTCCTGGAAAGTTAGGACTCGGGGTTGTTCGTTGAGTGGCTCAGGTTCCCAAATCAGGGCAGCCTTGTTTCTTTTCCAGTCTAAAATGTGCCTGTCCACGGAGTTGTAGCAGATGTTCGTTTTTCCGCCGACGAACCACTGGTAGAAGGGCGGATTCTCCTTGTAGGTTTCGGTCCAGTCCTTGAACCAAGTGATGCCTTCTTTCGCAAGTTTGCCCCACCATGCGACAGGGTCCTTGGCGGCTTCCGCGTAAACGGATTCGTCGTTCACCCACGCACGCTTCTTTAGTTCTTCAGTAGGCCAAAAAACGTTCTTTTTCTTGGAATCTTCAACAATCCATTTGACAGGTTTCAGTTTCATGTCCGACACACTCGGTTAAAGATGTCTTTCGGTTCATAATGTTATGAAAGATATAAACCTTTTTCAGCAAAAAAGATAAAAACAACTTACACTTTCTAAAAAAGAAAATTATGAGAATGACGTATTCGCGTGTAATAGTTTAAATGAAGTCAGCGAGCGTTGTTTTGGGTTCTTCATCGAAGGACAGGTTCATGGGCTTGAAGGTTTGGTTGAGCGCGGTTCTCAGGTTCCTAACGTAGTCGTCCACGTTCACCTCGCGATAATCCCTCACGAGCTCAACGGGCTTCACGCTGAACGTTTTTCCGCGGTAGCTGAAGGGCTTAACCTTCACGAACGAGACAGCCTCTCCATGTCGGACTTCTTTCTGCCTGTCCGCGAGCTGAACGGCGCACTGGTAAGGCTGATGGTAAACGTCGTCTCCGCTGGGCTTCTCAGAAACGTCGAAATGCAGCTTAACCGTGTAGACCAAGTCTCCAAGCGGAACCTTCCCAGACTGGAGGTTCGCGATGGCACGTTTAACAATTCCTCTAATGTTTTCTTTAGCTACCTCAAACTCCGTCCAGTTCTTCGACGCGACCAGCTCTTTCACGCAGTCCATGAAAACGTTCCTGATGAAAAGGGGAGAGTTGGACTTTATGGCTGTCAACCCCTTAACGTCAGCGGTCCCGTCCTTCATGATTCCGAAGTACGCCTTCATGGCTCTAGGTAAAACGCAGACAGAATAAACCTTGTCAACAGCAAGGTCCAGACGGAGCTCCTCCTTTACCCTTCGTATGAGGCTGTTGACGTTGTCCTCTGATGGACCGTCCAAGAAAAGGGAATCCGTGTCCCCGTAAAGCGGCTTCAAACCTTCCTCTTCAGATATACGCCAGCTTTGACGCAGGGCATGTCTGCCATAAGCGGTTATGGATTCCGCGAGAGCTGGTTGAGCCAATCCGTGGATTCTCACTGTGACGCCGTAGCTTGCGACCAAAATGAGCTTAAGAAGCCTTGACGCCGCCTCAGCCAGCTGCCTCTCTTCGCTTGAGACAGAGGTATCTCTGGACAACGGCTTAAACCAGTGTATGCGGAGGTCTTTTAATGCGCCAGTAAGTATTGAGTAGGTTCCCCGCCTTTTCATGCAAACGTGGTGTTTTTCGCCTGGAACCTGATTATCGACGCATTCCTCGTGGTTGCAGTCAACGGTTTCGTACGACAAATTGTAAGCGTCAATCAAGCTCGGGTAAAGGCTCTCAAAATCCACAACCACGGTGTCAAAGTACGTTCCAGCTTTAGGCTGAAAAGTTAAAGCTCCGGGAACGCCGCGAACGGTTTGTCCCTTCCGAAGCTCCGAAGACCTTGGAATCAGAACATTCTTCCTGCGCAAGTAAAAATGCAGAATTGACCTTATCCAAGTGCTCACTTGAAGGTTCGAAAAAGCCTCAGGCAAAGGCAGGTTCGCGACCCTCGACAAGAGAAAAGCCAAGTAAACCTTTTCGTAATCAGCGGTCTCGGCGACCCCGAACTCCTTTAACGGAATCTGCGGCACAGGCTGGGAACAAAGCGTGAACCAGTGCTCCAGCATCTCGTACTTTTGCGGGTCAGATGTCTTGATGTCTGAAAATTTCTCGTTGAACCTTTCCTCTAGGAGACCACTGACCTTCCATGCTGGCTTAAGTTCGCCTCCTTCCAGACTGTGGGGCGCACCGAAGACTAAGCCACGGTCATAAACGTAACTGAGCAGGTACGGAATTCGGTCTTCCCACTTCTCTTCGAAAAGCTTTAAAGCTGACGCAAGCTGCGCTGGGTCATCGGCTTCCGCACGGGTCATCATTCGTTTTTCGTTTGAAAAAAGGTCTGTCTTCTCAACCGTGCGTGCTTTAACACTCATGCTTTGAAGGATTGACTCGTCTTGGCTGGTGAGTGGACTGCGCAGAAGAAAGTATGACTTGTAAGTGTCGTCCTGACGTCTCAGTGTCTCTTTCGACACGGGGTTGTACAAAGAAAGCTTGATTGTGCCTTTTTCCGACGTACCGTCTATGAGATAGCAGACGCTCACGGTGATCAGTCCAACAACCGAATATACGCACTTGGATATTTATGAGTGTAGACTCCGTTTTTTGGATGTTACCATCCAATTTCGTGTTTTTTGACCAAGAAATACTTGATATAGTCGTTGATTAGAAGCGAGAAGACGAAGGAATACCCGATCACCGTCAGGGTTATCGTCAAAGGCAGAGGCGTCAGTCCAGGAATCCCGAAAGTCGAGATCAGGGCAGCAACTACCATGTCGAGCACAATCGCCGTAAACATCGTTCTGCTGGGAACCGAGTTCCAGAAATGAGACCTTTCTCTCACGACGATTATTGAAAAAAGGGCAAAGAACAGTAAGAGTTCAAAGACGAACGTGCTTAGGGCTTGGTCATCGAGCAATAGGTCAAAAAAGGTAAACCCAACGTAAAGTAGTCCGAATGCTTCCGCAACCATGATGAGCCCAAGTACTGTTGCGACTTTAACTAGACCCGTGATGTTCCATTTACTCGGTTTTTTCGACCATGAAACGTTGTCTGTTGACAAAGAAATCTTCACGAAATCAGTCATAAACATCATCAGCAACATCGCTGAAGCTGAAACCACGTATCTGCCCGTAAAAACGAAAGCCAACACGATGAAACAAGTCTTGAGGATGGTTCTGGTTATCTTGTTGAGTATCCAAGTGTTTATTCTTTCAAAAATCATCCTGCCATTCTCGATAAGGTCAACAATGCTGGACAGTCCCTCGCCAGTCAACACGACGCTGGCTGCACCTTTAGCAACATCCACAGCGTTGCTTACGGCTATTCCAACCTCCGCCTGCCTCAACGCCGGCGCATCGTTAACGCCGTCTCCCGTCATGCCAACCATGTGCCCCCCAGCCTGAAGGTCTCTAACAATCGTGAACTTGTCTTCGGGAAAAATCTCAGCGAACCCGTCGCTTTCTTCAGCTAACTCAGCTGCTTTTGAAGAGTTTCCTTTTTCGAAATCCGCCAAATCCCTCATCCTGACAAGGTTCTCTCCGAGACCTACGTCCTTCGCGACCTCTTTGGCGATTGCTAAGGCGTCTCCAGTCAGCATTTTGACTGAGATTCCAAGTTTCCCGAGTTCCCCTATGAGTTTCTTTGAGTCAAGCCTAGGCGCATCATACAATGTTACTAAACCGACTAGTCTAAATTGGCTGTTATCGTCTGCTTTGGCTACTGCCAGAATTCTATGCCCTTTCTTGACGAAATCTTCGATTTTTTGTTCCAGCGATTCTATTGAATTATCATCGAGACCGCAGGATTTGGCGACAACGTTCACGGCGCCTTTCATCACTCGGAATTCACGTTCGCCCTTTTGCACGAGAGCTTCGGTTCTGCGGGTCTTAGGGTCGAATGGTATGAAAGTTTTTTGAGCAAAAGAGTCGTCCATAAGGTTCTCTTGTTTGGCTGCTGCAATGAAGGCAAGGTCTATAGGGTCTTGGTTTGCCTCTTGCGAAGCCAAGGCTCCGCATTGTATTGTTTCCTGCTTGGTGGACCCGTTCATCGGCATCACGTTCGCGATTGAAAGTCGATTCATCGTTATCGTGCCAGTCTTGTCGACGCAGAGAATGTCCATGGAAGCAGCGTCCTCCGAAGCGGTTAACCGTGTGACTAGAACTTTTTTCTTGGCGAGATCCAATGAACCAACCGCCATGCTGACCGTGAACATCGCAGGCAAAGCCACGGGAACAGCTCCCAGAAGCAGCACCAACATTAAAGGCAGAATCTCGAGCAGGTTAATTCCTTTCAGGACCGAAATTATGATTGCTAAGCCAAGAAACGTGGCTACTATGAGTAGAAGCCATTTCACAACCTTGGAAACAACCTCTTCAATGTGCAGTTTCGGGCGGGCTACCTGAACCAGCTCCGTCGTCCTTCCATAGTAGGTTTTAGTTCCCGTAAAAACGACAAGGCAGGTCGCCTCACCCCTCCTCACAACGGAACTGGAATAAAGAACGTCGCCGACTTTTCTTTCCACCTCAGCCGATTCGCCAGTTAATGCCGATTGGTCAACTCCGAGCTCCCCCACTGCAACCTTAACGTCAGCTGGAACAAAATCGCCCGGCCTCACCCTAACAACGTCTCCGGGGACCAGTTCTCTGGCTGGCACTATCTTCCACTCGCTGTTTCGGAGCGTTCGGGCATTTACCTGCAGCCTCTTCTTTAATGTCTCGACTGCGCTGGATGCCTTCTGCTCTTGGGAAAAACCGATCACTGAGTTAAGGAAGAGCAACCCAGCTACAACGTAGAGGTCTGACGTTTTCCCGAGAATCCACGAAAGGACGATGATGGCTTCAAGCATCCACGCGGTTATGCCCCAAAACTTCTTGGCGAACAGGAACGCGGGATTAAGCCGTTTTTCAGGAACCTCGTTGAAGCCATACTGTTTGATTCTGTCAGCAGCGTCAGCTTCTTTTAGACCATGATTCAAGTTTGAACCTAGAGCTTTCACAGCGTCCTCTACATTAGCTTCAAGAAGGTTCACGCCCTTGTTTCCGTCTTTCAACATTTGCTTGGCACTACAACCAATTGCATGTCTTACTAGTCTTCTTTCACCGGACTCAAACTAAGTTTTTCCCTTTTTTGGGAGACTAAGATATGACTATATCACTCATTCTTCGACCAGCGATAAATAAAAAAAACTATGAATAAAAACTTGTTTGGTGGGTCGAGCCGGATTCGAACCAGCGATCTTCGCCGTGTGAGGGCGACGTCCTAACCAACTAGACTATCGACCCGAACACGTCATTTTATGGTGTTCTGCCTTTTTTGCTTTACACTTTTCGTGTGTTTTTTGGGTTTTTTGGCTTTTTCGCGTCATCTGTTGTTTGTTGGGGACCATAAAGCTTATAAGAACGTAAATCGTTTACGTAAATGGTTTACAAATGATGTAAACGGTTTACATAACGGAGAGAATTAAGATGAATGGAGAAGAATGGAAAGACACGTACAAAAAGACCATCCAAGACTGGAAGGAACAATACAACAAAGCGATCGAAGACTGGAAAGAAAAATTCGGAGACGTAAAGCTGCAAATCAAGTCAAATATACCTGAGGGCGCTATTCCTCCATTGCCGCCCATGCCCTCCATGCCTTCTTTGCCCTTATCGTTTCCTTTCCACACTGGAAGGTCGAACGTTGTCGCTTCGCGTATCGGCGACGAGGAGCTGCGGTCCATCGACTTGCTGGTTGAGGCGGGGCTCTTCGAAACCCGGTCAGAAGCCGTAGCGTACCTTGTGAGGGAAGGAGTCAAAGCCCACAAAGACATACTCGGCAAAGTTACTCAAGCCCTTGAAGATATCCGGAAGCTGCGGACGGAAGCTGAGGAACAGGTCGCCAACCTGAGAAAAAATGTTGGTATGACAGAATCCCAAGAACCCGAAAAACCTGAAGACCAGCGAAAAACTTGCCTGAAATGCGGGAAGGATTTATCGGAGCTTCCTGAAGGCATAGCAGTCTGCCCGTACTGTGGAACAAAAGTCAAAAAAGACTAAACACGCAAGCAATCTTGGCAATTTCCATTTTTCTTTTTATATTTTTTGAAAAGACGTTCTTTTTTTGGTTAAATCAAGGAGTTGTAGCACCGAAACCTTTATTAATTCGTCATCTATCAAATTATATTTGATAAAAATAATAATTAATTCAAAAAATATGAAATTAAATTCGATACATCAAAGAGGTGACAAATAAAATGTTCCGAATAAAAATGTGCAACGTGACAAAAGAATACGCAAAAATGGCGTTAACCGTCACCGGAAGCGTCACCATAGGATACGTCTTGTTCTTCATACTGACTTTACTTTAAGCAGCGGCTAGGCGAAAAGACTAAATTTGGGCTCCCATTCTTTCAAAGCATGTGGGCCCGTAGCCTAGCCAGGATGGGGCGTCGGCCTCCTAAGCCGATGGTCCTGGGTTCAAATCCCAGCGGGCCCGCTATCCGTGGC
>CAZRIK010000006.1:0-48500 GCA_964600125.1 uncultured Candidatus Bathyarchaeia archaeon | reverse complement strand
CAAAAAGAAACCCTGAATCTGGGTTCTTGAAATTCGACCCCCCGCTACCATTCGAAACGACCTTTTTTAATTTCATTGGATTTGGCTTGTCTTTTTTGCGTTACAATCGAGCTTTCTGTTTGCGTCACAAAACATTGTTCCTAATGAAGGATTTTTTAATGAATAAGCTCTTTTTTAGGATGAAGTTACATATTGAGCCGTATTTTTAATTTGGATTATTTGCGAAAATTTTAATAGCATTTCTATTGAAAATTATCTAAGGTTTATTCAACAGAAGTGGATTGGGTATGGTGCCAAAAAAAGCTAATTTAGGATTGTGTGTTGCGATTTTCGTTGTGCTTCTGTCAAGCTCATTTTTGACTTTATCTTCAGTTCCTGTTTTCAAAGTGTATGCGCAGGAAACTGAATACGAGTATTACGGTTATGTTCCAGCTAAAGTTTACAATTACAACTTAACTGACCAAAATAATCTATCCTCAGGCTGGAGGTTAGACACGCGTTCGGTAGCGAAAGCTGGCTTGGTAGTAGTTACGGGCATAGAGGACGACACTCACGTGGAAGTCTATTGCCTAACCAATGGTTCACTGTTATCCGAAGCCACGATAGGCAGCATGGAAAACCACTGCGTCCTTCTTAGGAACGGAACCTTCTTCAAGGTTGTCACAGACAAACTCGCCAACGTATTACTTCTGAACATTATTTCAGCGGATGAAGCGAAGTATACTCCATTACCTGCTGATTGGAATACACTTTACACGCTTCCTTTGCCTTTCACATTCTTTTATGACGTTAACGGAGCGTATGTTGGCAAAGAGTTCGTGCTGATGGTGGCTCAAATCAATATTTATAGGCAGTATACGATTTTCGCTTTGGAAAAATCTACTGTTACCATAACCAGGGAAGATGGGAATGTGGCAACAAATACAATTGAAGCCAACTCGTGGAACAGATACGTTTGGGAACCCTTCATGATATACAAAATCGAGTCCACGGGCAACATCATGATACATTGCGGAAACATAGTCGGCACTACATTCTTTGTTCCCTGCACAGAAGGAGGCTTCGTCGGGGAACATTTTTTCACGCCATCGATTACTAACTGGGACAATGTAGAGAGCTACGGGTATAGGGTGTCAGCCACTCAGGACACAAAAATAACTGTCTGGGACCTCAATACAAAACAGCAAATGTTCACAGCCAACGTTCCCGGAGGTAGTGGATATGGGTTTAAACCGGAGGCATCAGACAAATCTTCTACCCTCGCCTCTGCTATTTTCGTCGAAAGCGACCACCCAGTAACGCTTATGATGATTCACAACGGCTCAATTGAGAGGGCAGTAAGTTCCGGGCCAAGTCAAGGAATTCACGGCGCTTACGGTTCAGGTGTTGGGTATTTCGGCGTCAAGCCTGACGAGGACACACCGTTCTATCTCCCAGTCGATTCGTACGTCGAAGCCTACATATTCGCATCTGAAGACACAGAAGTGACGATAGATGGAAATCCCTCGACGGTGAGGGCGAACACTTACTACACTTTCTCTCTGCCCGGCACGCACATAATAAGCGCAGACAAGAACGTGGTCGTAGAAACACTGAACTGGCCTTCTACTCCAGAGAACCAAGGACTCGGTTACAGCGGAGTCCAGGTGCCCTGCATCCAAACGGTGGACTTGATGACGGGCGTAACGTTGATTCCCCTTGCGGAAAGCTTCCCAATAACATACATAGTCATCGGAGCCGCAGTCGCTGCAATAGCCGTAATTGCAGTGATGCTAGTCATGATACGCAGAGGAAAAAAAGCACAGTAAAAAACCTATACAGCTATCATCAGATATTTTCTTGAATATTTCAACGAATATGTCTAATTCAAAGCACTAAAAAAGTTGCGAAAATTTTAAAAGACTTGATGTTCAAAAATTATCCGAGTTTTATCTAAATAAGGAACGGATATGTCACCAAGAATATGCGTCAAGACAAGGTCGTTCGTGGCAATATTCACCATCCTACTTTGCAGCTTCATTCTTTCTTTCACGCAATTTGCAGTTTCTGAGGTACACGCTCAAGACACGATGTACGAGTATTATGGTTATGTTCCCGCGAGGATTTGGCAATACAATTTGACTGACGGGAATAACGTCGATTCGGGCTGGAAGCTTCAAACAGGCACGGTGGCAAGCGCTGCCTTGGTCGTGATTGTAGGCATTGTTAACGGCACTCACGTGAAAGTCTACAACTTGGACGACATGTCGCTGGTTTCCGAAGCCACAATAGGCAGCATGCAGAGACACTACGCAGTCTTCCGTAATGGGACATTCTTTAAAGTTGAAACGAGCGAGTTAGCCAATGTTATGTTACTCAATTACGGGTCGGTTCCTACTAGCAACGCAACCTCCGGACCCTTACCTGTCGCATTTTATCAGGCTACCGATGGGGCTTACGTTGGGAAAGAGTTCGTCTTCATGGGGTCTGGTCTAGGCTACAACTTGGATTATTTGATTCTGGCTCTGGAGAATGCTGATGTCACAGTAACGAGGGACGATGGTGACATTCAACAGTTCCCGATTGCTGCCAACGCGTGGGAAGAGCCTATTTGGCGACCCTTTAGAGTGTACAAGGTTGTTTCCACGGGCAACATCATGATTCAGTCAACTAGGCTTCCAAACGCGTGGGGGGAAGTCAGAACATTGTGCGTGCCTTCAGTTGAAGGAGGATTCGTGGGCAAGACCTTCTATTCGTGGGCTCAAACCAGCTGGGACCCAATCGAAAGCTACGGATTCAGGGTGTCAGCTGCCCAAGACGCAGTGATTACGGTCTGGAACCTTGAAACCAAACAACAAATTCTAACAAAGGTTGTTCAAGCAGGAAGCGGTTTCGGGTTCAAACCTCAGGCTCCCGTGATTGTGGTGCAAAGCGACCAGCCGGTCACGCTTGAGTACATTCATAATGGCTCGCTTGAAAGCGTCGACGGACCAGGAATGTACGGTGCATACGGGTCTGGCGTGGGGTACATCGGGGTCAAGCCTGACGAGGACACTCCGTTCTATCTTCCCGTCGATTCCTATGTTGAGGCATACATCTTCGCTTCCGAAGACACGGACATAATAATAGATGGCACCGAATCGGCAATCAGCGCCAACGCCTACATCACATTGACTATCCCCGGGACGCACGTACTAAGGGCAAACAGGAAACTGGTTATCGAAATTTTGAACTGGCCATCCGAACCGGAGTTTCAGGGGCTGCAATACGAGGGGGTCCAGGTTCCAAGCGTCCAAACGGTTGACGTGGTTCCTGACGTGACGTTGACTCCTCTGGGAGAAAGCTTCCCAATCATGTACATAGCCATCGGAATTGCGATTGCTGCTATCGGCGGGATCGGTGCACTACTGTTCATAAAAGGTCGCGTAAAAAAATGATATTAATTTTTAAAAAGGTTTTTTCACCGAACTATAAGTTTATGTAAACTCATTCGTTGTAAAATCCTTCTTTGGTTAATGAAACGGTTTGTGGTTGTTTTTCTAAAAAGTTGAGAACTCGTCTTGATAAAACATCAAAAAACATTTTCCTATTCATAAATCGGGAATAGGTATATTAAAAAAGAAGCGCCTTTTACGAAAATTTTTAATAGACATAGCGGTTATGGGATATCTAAGACTTATCCCAGTAGAAGGAATAAGGCATGAAATTCGGACTAAACATTATAAAGGAATTTTCCGCAGCAACAATCGTTATCCTTTTGATTGGCAATTTTTCTCTTTTTTACTTCTTCACAAACGTTTCTGAGGTGTATGCGCAGGAAACAGAGTATGAGTATTACGGTTACGTTCCGCCGAAGATGTATCAGTACAATTTGACTCGCGGAAGCGAAATTGACTCAGGATGGAGGCTAGACACAAATTCGACTGGAACCGCTGGGATTACGAGAGCTGGATTGGTAGCAGTCGTAGGGATAGTAGACAATACTCGTGTGGAAGTCTACAGCCTGGATAACGGCTCACTGGTTTCCGAAGCCACAATAGACAGCCTGCAGAAACATTACGTCGTCTTCCGAAATGGAACCTTTTTCAAAGTTAAAACGGACAAGTTGGCAAATGTTTATCTCCTTAATTACGGGTCGGTTCCAGCCTGGAATGCAACTTCTGCACCTTTGCTCGATTCGTTTTACCAAGATATCAACGGGGCTTATGTGGGCAGAGAATTCGTTTTGTTAGGGATTGGAAGCGATTATGACATTGACATCGCGATCTTTGCTTTGGAGAACGCTGAGGTGACCGTGACAAGGAACGACAGCGTACAAGAACAATACACAATTGCGGTGAACGCGTTTGAGGAGATAATGGTGGACCCTTTTAGGACGTACAGAGTCGAGTCCACAGGTTACATCATGATCCAGTCAGGAAGACCTGTGGATATTTGGGGAGATGCTCGCTCGTTCTTTTTGCCTTCTGCTGAAGGAGGATTCGTGGGCACGACCTTCTATTCGTGGTCCCAACCTAACTGGGACGCTGTTGAAAGCTACGGATTCAGAGTGTCATCTACTCAAGACGCGAAGGTCACGGTTTTTAACCTCGAAACTAAACAAGAAAAATTGACGTTAAATGTTCAGGCAGGCAGCGGTATCAGCTTTCAACCTTCAGCAAACGCAATTGCCGTGCAAAGCGACAAGCCAGTTACACTTGAATATCTCCACAATGGCTCACTTGCTAATTCGCTAGGGAAAAATGGGACTTTTGATGCCTACGGATCAGGTGTTGCATTTTTGGGTGTTAAGCCTTATGAAGCCACCCCGTTTTTTCTTCCTGAGGATTCAACTGTTGAAGCCTACATTTTCGCGTCCGAAGACACAGACATCACGCTAGACGGTTTCGATTGGACCATCCCAGCTGGCACTTACTATTCGCTGTCTTTACCCGGAACACACGTTTTAACAGCGAACAGAAACGTGGTCATTGAGACGCTGAACTGGCCTGGCACACCACCTTACCAAGGACTCGTTTATAGCGGAGCCCAGATTCCCAGCGTACAAACCGTAGACATGACTGTCGACGTGACGTTGACTCCTCTGGGAGAAGGGTTCCCGATAATGTACGTCATCGCGGGAGCCGCAGCTGCAGGCGTAGCCGTAATCGTCGCAGTCGTGTTCATGAGAGGCAGAGGCAAAAAATAGCAGCTACAATGTGACTTCAAAGACTCATCGCCGTTGTGCAATCCATTCAAAATCTTCAATTTCTATTATCCTCAGAAAAACATCTATTTCTTTTGAAAAACATTGTTTATGTGCCGGGGGCGGGATTCGAACCCGCGGCTTCTGGGCGCAAAGGTTGTTTCTGACCCTAAGCGTTCTCCAGATTATGAGTCTGGCGCCCAAACCAAGCTAGGCTACCCCGGCTTGAATTTGACAGTTATTCTTTTTTGGTGCGGCTTCATTTAAATCTATTCTTAACAGGTCGCGTTGAAGGGTTTGTCGAAGCATTTATTGCCTCACGGGCGGATTTATGTGCGTAAATCGCTTTATTTGTTCATTGAAAAGAGGTGAAGCGTCTTTGGATGAATACGTCCAAGTTTTGACGACGACCGAGACTAAGGAAGATGCTGAAAAGATTGCTGAAACTTTGGTTGACAAACGGATGGCGGGATGCGTCCAAATCATCGGTCCTATAACAAGCGTCTACCGCTGGAAGGGCAAGGTAGAGAAAGCCGAAGAGTGGTTGTGCCAGATCAAAACAAAAGGGGAACTCTACGGCGAAGTCGAGGAGACGATTCTTCGAATGCACACTTACGAGACGCCCGAAATTGTCTCAACGCCCATTATCGCAGGCAGCAAAGAATACATTCAGTGGCTTGGCAGTGAGACTAAAACCAAGTAGGCAGCAACCACAATCCAAATCAATTATCAACAGCTGCCTTTCCGGAGCACCTTAACTCCAGTTTCGGTGCCAACATACGCCACATCCGCCATCCCCAGAAATAGACCTGTCTCTATGACGCCACTTATTCGTTTTAGCTGCTGGTTCAGATGAGTTGGATTAGTGATTATCCCAAAGTCCACGTTCAAAATGCTGTTGCCGTTGTCGGTAACGAAGGGACCTGAACCGTCCTTGCTCATCTTCAGGGTTGGCTGTCCGCCAAGCGCTTGTATCTTTGATGTTACATGCAGCAAAGCGAACGGCAAAACCTCGACAGGTAACGGCTGGTTTCTGCCTAAAGCGTCTGTTAGCTTCGTTCCGTCGGCAATAATGACTAAGGCTTTTGACGAGGACGCCACGATTTTCTCTTTTGTCAGAGCACCACCCATGCCCTTTATCAGGTTCAAGTCCGCGTCAATTTGGTCGGCTCCGTCAATGTCCAAGTCTAGGTTCGGATGCTCATCAAGAGTGGTTAATGGTACGCCGCATTCCATAGCTATTTGGGACGTTTGGTTGGAGGACGGGACAGCCATAATTCTCAGGTGTTCTTCTCTTATTCTTCTCCCCAATTCCTCAACGGCATAAGCAACGGTTGAGCCTGCACCGAGACCAATTATAGAACCGTCTTTGACAAGTTTAACCGCTTCAACAGCAGCCCTTTTTTTGGCGGCTTCTCTCCAAACCATTTTACTCTTCAACTTCCATTTGCCCGAGCTTTTTCAGAACCTTCTCAACCTCAGCCACAATTTCCTCAACCTTCTTCTCAGCTTCGCCCGTTTCAGGCTCAGAGGGAGGCTTCGGCTTACTTGCCTTCTTTGCCTTCGGTTCAGCCGTCTTGTCGGATGGCTGCTTTTGGTCCTCGGCTTTTTCTTCAACCACGGATTCTTCTCGCGGTTCCTCTTTCTCAGGCGGCTGCTCCGTCTGCGGCTGTCTCTTCGCGGCTTCAAGAATTATGGTTTCATTTGGGGGCGAAGTGACTAAGCCAGACCTTAATTTTAGACCATCAATCTTCTTGTTCATCTCGTCGAACCGTTCCGAGAACAGCTTCACAAGTTCATCCTGCATTCTTTCAAGTTCGTTTAAGGCCACTATGGATTCTCCTCTTTCAATCTCTTCGTTGATCCTAGCGAGATCCATCTTGTACTTCAGCGCCAACCGGTCTCTCTCGGCTTCAGAAATTTTTCCCTCAGCACTAGCTTCGTAAAGCCGTCGGACAGCGTAGCTGAGAATCTCTCTTTCGAGGTCAAGCAGTCTGAGCTTGTCCTTCGCCTCGTTCATAATGTCATTTGTGACGGTTTTATTGACTGAATGAGGCACCGTGCTTGCTGGCTGGACTCTACGCAGTTTTACCTTCTCTTTTGGTGCTGTTTTTTCTTTTCCCTGCTCCATGACTATGAGTATGACTAGACCGATGGCGACCGTTCCTAAGATAAGCATCAGCCAAAGCAGTAAATCAGGATTCACGAGGTTCCCTCAGACACAGAATGGTTAAACACGCTTCAGAGATATATTTTTTTATCGGTTGTATGTGCATTAACTAATTTTATGGCTTAAAAATGCGTTGTCCAAAGCAATTTGTCACAGGATTGGTTACCATAAAAATTTGTGACCATGTTTTCCGACGAGAGGAACAAACGCTACACCTCCAAGGTCCTCCTCTGAGAACTGACCACCAACCTTCCTAAGACGAATTAGAGTCTGGAAAAATCCCGGCGCACCTACTGGAACAACCATGACGCCGTCTTGTTTCAGCTGATCCTTGAGTGGAGGAGGAACATTGGGCGCGGCGGCGGTCACGTAAATCCTGTCGAACGGAGCCTTTTCGTGGTAGCCTTCTGAACCGTCTTTGCAGACCACCGTTACCCGTTCGCTGTAACCTGCTTTGGTAATGTTAGTTTTTGCTGACTCAGCCAGTTTAGGAACAATTTCGAGTGTGTAGACGTGACCCCATTTTTCTTTAGGCACGTCGCTTGGCGCCACTATCTCGGCGACGGTTGATGCATGCCACCCGCAGCCTGTTCCGACCTCCAGAACAGTTTGTCCCGTCTCGAGCTCTAGGGCTTCGTTCATTATCGAAACCATGTCTCGCCCAGCTGATCACGAGGGTCAGCCAAGTGGCGCAGAAACTGTTTGCCCCGAGCCGATTGGGAGCGGAGAATCTATAGATGCACACGCCTCGTCGTTTTCGGAAAGGAAAAGGCGCCTTGGCACCATCCTCATTGCTTTGATGACCTGTGGGGTTTTGAGTATGCCGCTTCTTATGAGGTCTTGTATGAGGTTTTCCCACTGATTGTTCAATCACATCCCTTGCATAACATTTTTTTGACAGACAATATGTGAAACAGACGCATAAATATTGTTTCCACTTGCATGTCTGGATGGGTTAGAAATTTTGTTTCTTTCACAAAAAATGGTAGAAAGAATCTCCTTTATCAGACCTAAAAAATCCAGAATGATGGTTAACCGTTTTGGCTTGTCATTTTACTGTCACGGATTTTGCGAGGTTCCGCGGCTTGTCGGGGTTTAATCCTTTCGTGACAGCCATGTAATAGGCGAGCTGTTGTAGGGGCACAACGAAGGCAATCGGCGTCAGAATTTCGGGTAGGCTTCCGGGTATCTCGAAATACTCGTCTGACATGCTTTTGATTTCTTCGTCTCCTTCTTCGATGACTGAGATTATGTAGGCTCCCCGCGCCTTCATTTCCATTATGTTCCCAACTATCGTTTTGCGGGTTTCATCCCTTGGGCACACGAACACTACGGGGAAACCTGGTTCGACGAGGCTTATGGGTCCATGCTTGCTCTCTCCGGCAGGATAGGCTATTGAGGGAATATATGCGATTTCCATGAGCTTAAGTCTGGCTTCTTGCGCTGTTGCCCAGCTTATTCCTCTGCCAAGGAAGAAGAAGAATGGCTTTTCCTTAAGTTTCTTGACAATGTCTAACACTTTTGGTTCGTTTTCCTTGATCGTTGCCTCAACTATGTCAGGAATCTGGCTGACGCTTTTTTCAAGCTCTTCTATCTGTCGGTGCCCAATTTTTCCCCGAATCTTCGCGACCCTTATTGCGAGCTGTGCAAGCACGGACATTTGAGACGTAAATGTTTTTGTCGCTGCGACGCCGATCTCAGGACCTGATTGCTGAACTATGTATACTCGCGAAATTCTGGTCAAGGTTGAGCCAACAGCGTTCGTCAACCCCAATATTGTGGCAGCTCGGTTTCGAGCGTAATCCACAGCAGCTAGAGTGTCAGCAGTCTCTCCCGATTGGCTCACTGCGAGGATTGTGCTGTTGATGTTGATCGCCATTCCTTCCTGTTCGATGAACTCGGACGCGATGACGGGATGGGTCGCTAAGAAGGCAAGGTCTGAAAACATGTACGAGGCTGCCAAACAAGCGTGATATGAGGTTCCTGCAGCCACGAGGAACACTTCTCCAGCTCGGTCCAGAAACGTAGCCATGAGGTCAAGGTACAAGTCCTGCAGCCTAAGAGTGTCCCTCAAGCACCTTGGCTGTTCATAAATCTCTTTAATCATAAAGTGAGGGTAGCCTTGCTTCTGAGCCATCTCTGCGGTCCATGTGATCTGTTTTGGTTCTCTTTTGACTGGTTTCCAGTCGCTAATGTTCCAAATTTCGAACTTTTCAGCTTCCAGTACGCATAATTCGCCGTTTTCGAGTATCACCGTTCTGTTTGTCAGGGGAAGGAAGGCTGGAATGTCTGATGCACAGTAGGTTGCTTCTTCGCCGACGCCGATGACAAGCGGGCTCTCGTTTCTGGCGACAACAATCTTTTCTGGTTCAACGCTTGATAAAACTGCGACGGCGTAAGAGCCGTTAAGCCTTTTCAATGTGTCGCGGACTGCTTCAACGAGCGGCGTCCCCTTCTTCATGTTTTCTTCGATAAGGTGCGGGATGACCTCGGTGTCGGTCTTAGACTTGAATTCGTGCCCTAAACCCTCAAGTTCCTTTTTTAATGCAGAGAAATTCTCAATTATGCCGTTGTGGACGACAGCAATCTTGTTTTCGCAGTCAGTGTGCGGGTGCGCATTAACTTGGTAGGGAGCTCCGTGCGTTGCCCACCTTGTATGCCCGATTCCTATGCTGCCTGGCAGGTCGTCGAGGTCAATGACGCTGTGAACATCGTCAATTTTTCCTTGGTCCTTCTTCATGTAGAGGACGCCATCCTGTATAGTTGCTTCGCCGACAGAGTCGTATCCTCGGTACTCGAGCCTTTTTAGGGCAGCATGAATCAGGGGGGCAGCCTTTCCGTTCTTTAGTGCACATCCGAATATTCCGCACATAACAAATTCCCTTCCAGCTTTTTGTGGCTTATTAAAATCAAAATGAATCTGTCTATTATTCTCTCGATTATCGGAGTATTTATGTGTTAATGAATCATTAATCCATTACGTGCCTGAAAACATAAGCCTTGCGCGGAAAACATGAGGAAAGGCATCAAAGCGATTATGTTTCGCACGCAACATGCACACAAGGCATTTAAATCGACCCACAAAAAATAGCAGCAACAGCGACCGTAGTCTAGTTTGGTTAGGACGCCGGCCTCCCATTCGCCTAGGAGAAGACAGCCGACAGCCCGGGTTCAAATCTCGGCGGTCGCACCACCACGTTTTCTATTTATCAGTAAAGAGTTTTGGTCTGGTCTGATTTGTTCAACAATAGGTTTTTTTGTTTGACCAACAAATGGAGTTTTTGACCTGTCTGATTTGTGTAACATCAGTTTTCAAATTTTGTCTAGCATTCGGCGCTAGGTCCTATCTGATTTGCGTGACATTGGAATTTTTAGTTTGCGTGACAATAAACGACGACCCATCTGTTTTGCAGCGCACTTTTTCTGTTGTTTTGGGGCGCAAGCAAAGACATGCATGTTTGTGGGTTTGAACGTTTCTGTAACCGATACTTTTTTGTATCGGATAAACCATTTTTCGTTCTTTCCGATACGTTTTTATATCGTTTACTGTCAGTGTATTGTGGACTTTGTTCTGGTGACAGGTAATGAACTTGCTGAGAGACGAGGTGCACGATAGGATACTCGAAAAGAAAAAGGAGCTGGACGCCGCTAGGCCTCTGCCTCCTGAGGTAGTCAGGAAGCTGCGCGAGCAGATGCAGGTTGAGTACACGTACAACTCGAACGCGATTGAAGGAAACACTCTAACTCTCCGGGAAACCCAGCTGGTCATAGAGGAAGGCTTCACGGTGAGCGGAAAAAGCCTAAAAGAGGTTTTGGAGGCAAAGAACCATCCTGCAGCCATCGCCTACGTTGAGGAGCTTTCGAAAAGAGGTATCGAAGAAGCGGACGTCCTGAAGGTTCACGAAATACTGTTCAAAGGAGTCGACGAAACCGCGGGAACCTACCGAACTGGACAAGTAAGAATCACGGGGGCAGACTTCATGCCTCCTCCACCTCAAGAAGTTGAACCTCGGATGGTTGAGCTGTGTGAATGGCTTAACCTGAATCCTGACGAGCTGAGACCGATTGAGCTTGCCGCCGTCTTCCACCATAAAATAGTTTGCGTCCATCCGTTTTTTGAGGGCAACGGCAGAGTCGCGAGGCTGCTGATGAACTGCATACTCTTGAAACACGGGTACCCGTTCGCGGTGGTCTTGAGGAACGACCGAGGCACATACTACAGGGCGCTCAGGGAGGCGGACCAAGGCAGCCTTTCGCCTTTCGTCAACTTCGTCGCCCGATGCGTCGAACGCTCCCTCAACCTTTACCTTGCAGCAATCGGAAAGACGACAGTTGTCAGCTTAGAGGAAGCAAGCAAATCCACGGGACTCAGCCAAGAATACCTTAGCCTTCTGGCAAGAAAAGGCAGCATAGATGCTTTCAAAATCGGAAAAAAATGGGTAACCACAAAAAAAGCACTACAAAAATACCTGATGAAGGATTCCTTTAGATATCGCCCCAATTGACTTGTTTATGCATCTGGTGTATTGGTTGTAACTTATCTTTTTGTTCCGCTCAATATTAGTTAATAGATAGAAAGAAAAAAATAGATTTTGACTAGAGAATTAGATTTTTTTTCATACTCAAGGATGCCCTAAATCGATGCTTGATTATCTATAGACTCGCTAGTTCCTTCCTAATTTCTTCTGAGTTCATTTTTAGTATTGCTTTCATTGCCTTAAGTGCTTCAATTGTTTCTGGATATACTGTTTCATCGAGCGGAGGCTTCTCAAGTTCCAGAACCTTATGTCTACCCACCTTTGTTATCTTCAATTTTGATTGGCTTTGAATGAAGCTGATCAAATCAACCCATTTGTTTATTGAAGCTTGCCCTAAGCCGGTGAGATTCCTTAAATCAGATTTGTGAATTGGATTATTCTGGAATAAGGCTTCAAATATTTCTTTGCAAATCTGGAACTCGGTTCTTTTCATTTTCATTTCCATTCACGTTTCGTTACGTTATGTTACGTTATGTTACGTTACGTTTCATTATACACATACGTAAATATATAAAGTTATCCCATCAAAGTTAACATATCATAACATTTATATCATAGTTCAGATTATTGCCTTTATAATGGTGAAAACAACTTGGTGAACAATGTCGACGTTGCGATTGAACAAATGACTTCTGTTGATAAATTTATAACCTGTTTAATGTTGGCAAATAAAATCTGCTTTTGGGGAAAAATAGCTAAAAACTACAAGAACCAAGAGACTTTAAGGAAAATGTGTCCATCTAAAGTTAGACAACTCTTCAATCTAAATAACCTGATACGGCTAGGAGTAGTGTATGAAGTTCCGAAAACAGCCCACCTTGTCGCCTTAGAAGGATTCGGAATTAGGGTAGCAATAAAGCTTTATGAAACTGGCGAAGCAAAGAATGTATACGAGTTTTATGGAGAACAATATGTTCCTTTGAAGTGAAAATCGATGGATTGCACCGAAAGGAAAGTAAATTGTCTATGCCATGAACATAAATGTTTTCTAATGGCTAGTGTGCTGGTTGTAACCCGTCTTTTGTTTTAGGCGGCATTCGACTTTGCGGGCTACCTGCGTCTCGCACAGGCATTCATCGACGCTTGTTTGCCCTTCCACCCCGCAGGACAGCCGTTTCACCGTTTCCGCCTAGCCTACTCGGCGACTATAAGGCGCCTCACCGTCACGGGCTGAGCGGACGTTCCGTTTCTGTTCTGGAGCCAAGGCTCTCGCCCCACGCCTTGCAGCGTTGCGGACTGTGCGGTGGACGGAGTTTCCTCAAACACTTCCTCCCCCATGACGGGGCAAGGGTGTGTCCGTGAGCCACCCACCAGCTCACCAGCCAAAAACAGACTTTATTTGACCTGTTGGATAAGGATTACGCTTCTCCATAAAACGTCCTAAGACGATTTAGGTCTGTACCGTGCTGGCTGTCGACTGAACCGAGTGACGCCGTCGACAGAACCGCATTGCGGGCACTTCGCCTGTTCGCCATGGAACGTTTTCTGGCAGCTGCTGCAGAACGTTAGGGTTCGGTCAAAAGCGTACAATCCAATCTTGTGGTCCTGAACGATTCTGCGTGTCGTCGAAAGCAGCTTTTCAGCGTCCACGTCCGTCTCGTCAAGCGGAATCTTGGCTAGGTGGCTTCCGGGAGCTAAAGCCTCAAAACGGGACTCGATGCGTAGGCAATCATCCAAAGGCAACTTGGCTTCCGGAGGAACAACCATCATGCTCGTGTAGTAAGGATGGTCCCGTCCGCCCGCCACGTGAACCTCGCCTAAACCGTACCTTTCGACGTCCAGCTCCGCCACCCTCCTCGCAGCGTCGTAGTCAGGCGTCAAACCCACCGCGAACCTCAGCTTCCTGTTTCTGGAGTACGCCTTTTGCTGTTTGGTAATGTAAGCCACTATTTCCTCGGCGAACGTCAAGGCTTCTTCGCCCTCGTAAACGTTTTTTCCAGTCAAAGCGTAGACAGCTTCGTTCAACCCGACGAAACCGAGCATGTAAGAAGAGTTTTCAAGCCTGAGGTAGGAGTCTTTAGCGTCCTTCTGCGCCAGAAAAGGCAGAAGCCCCTCCTGCGCACGCCTCGTAACCGCGCGGCTCTTGATGTCTAAGGCTCTGGAACCCATCTCCGTGAGGTCAGCGAGATACCTGAAAAACCTGTCCCTGTCCTTTTCAGCCTCGTACACTGCCCTTGGAAGGTTCAACGCCACGCGGTCGACGCACGCGGTTCGTATGGTGTCGAGCTCCCAATCCTCCCTCCAATCGTCCGAAAACCGCAAACCGTCCGCAGCGTACGAAACCTTCTGCCCATTGGAAGCGAGATTGGCGAAGAAGGGAACCCCGTTTACAGCAAGTCTGTGAGCCTCAAAAAGCAACCTCTCGGCTTCTGAGTTCCCGAAGGTTTCAGGACGCATCTTCACGATGACGCTGGGACAAAAAATCGGCTTAACACTTCCCATCTCCTTCAAACAGTCCAAAACAAGCGACGCGACAAGACGACTCTCGTCCACGAAATCCGCATAAACGCCCGTAGCTTTCCCATCTGGACCAACAGCCTCAACGTTGGCGAGGAACTCGGGCAAAACAGTTTCCAGCCCCAACGAAATCCCCGTCGGCACCGTCACATTAACGGAACCGAGGAAAAGCCGCAAGTCATCCTTAACCTCCTCCTTCGAAAAGCCTTTGACGAACGGAGCCAAGAAGAAGTTGAAGTAGTCAACCGCCTGCTCGCACGTAACCTCGGCTGAGGCAATCCGCAAAGCGTCAGCAACCAACGAAAGCGCTGACCTCAAGTTCCTGGGCGGTTCCAAAGAGGCACGTGAAACACCGTTTTTGGGAGATAAACCGTTTTTCAGGAAAACTCTGAGGTCATGCATGAACCCTGAAGTCTTAAGAATCCATGAGCCGAGCTCGTTAAGGTTCAGCGAGCCAGAAATGTGGGCGTCCGCTATGTCCCTCGGCAGGACGTTCAGAAGCGTGTATTCCTCGACGACTCGGCTTCCTGCTGCTGCACGGACCTTTTCGACGTCTGCTCCCTTCGCGCTCATTTCCCTCATGAGCAACGTAACGTCGTACACTGGGAAACCGAGACGGGTGAGCTTGTGCCTGTACTCCTCGTAGCCGTGTTCAACCAGAATCGCGTTCACGAACTCCCTGATCAATGGAGCCGTCAAGTACTTCGTGCCAAGCTTAAGCAGTCGCTTCTCCGCTTCCCTCGAAACCTTCTGAGCTGTTTCAGCTGGGACGTCCGCTTCCCTCACGAGCGACTCAGCTATCTTGTTCCGGTCAAAATTCTCTATCGCCAGCCGCGAGGTTCGGACAAGCAGCCTCTTCTTGAGGGCGCTGTTGTCAAGTTCGTCAGCAAACTCAACAAGCGTCTTACCCATGTCCGTTAAAACGTACTTCCTTGATTCAGGGTCAGGCTCAATCAGATCCATGCCTGTTAACGTCTTGAGGTGGTAAGCGAACCTTCCTGCGTCACGGCTTGGGCTCAGCTTAAGAATGTTCATGATCTCCGTGTAGGATAGGGGTCCCCTCTCGTAGAGCAGCCTCAGAATGTTGAGCCTTAAAGGTGATGCGACTGCCTTGAGTACCCTTGCTCCTAGTCTTCTTCTTCGAGCCAAGCCTTCCACAGCGACCTTTCAAACGTTTCGACTCAAACATCGTCTTTCGGTGTCTTACTACGTTCGTCGGTTAAAGCCTAACGGTTTACTATAATTATTTTGAGTATGTCGTAAAAAGATTTTGGTAACAATCAAAGTTTCACTTTAAACTGCAGGCAATCTCAGACGAAGAACCAAAAAGACATTTATATTTATCCCGTAGTTTTAGACCCATGCACCCTCAACCAACGATCAAAGAACTCGAAGCAAAAGCAGCCAAAATCAGGAAAGGCATCCTCGAGATCATGGCAGGCGGAAAAAGGGGGCACCTCGGCGGTTCAATGTCGATCGCAGACGTCATTACAGCACTGTATTTTCACCAGATGAAGGTTAACCCCAAAAACCCCAGCTGGGCAGACAGGGACCGATTCGTGCTCAGCAAGGGACACAGCGTCCTCGCGCAGTACGTTGCCCTCGCCGAACTCGGGTTCTTCCCTAAAGAAGAGCTGAAAAAGGTCAAGAAGCTCGGAAGCATCCTTCAGGGGCACCCTGACCGCCTTAAGACGCCTGGAATCGAAGCCTCAACGGGGTCGCTGGGGCAGGGGCTTTCCATTGCCTGCGGAATGGCGTTAGGAGCCAGAATATCTGGAAAGAAATACCGCGTCTACGCTGTTGTCGGCGACGGCGAAAGCACGGAAGGCATGATTTGGGAAGCAGCCATCTTCGCCGCCCACTACGGGCTTGACAACCTAACGGGCATCACGGACCAGAACAGGCTTATGGCTTCGGGTACCACAATCGTGGGTTCGCTGGCTTCGAAGTGGCGTGCCTTCGGTTGGGAAGTGACAGAAATAAACGGGCACAACATGACCGAAATTCTAGACGCGTTGGATTGGGCAACAACGATAAGGAACCGCCCCGCCATGATTGTGTGCAACACGGTTAAGGGTCGAGGCATCTCCTTCGTCGAAAACAACGCTGATTACCATCACTGCGCGTTGACCGCTGAACAGTACGAAAAGGCTTGGAACGAGCTGACCCAAAAGGGAGGCGTGAGCTAAGTGCAGAAAACGATGGACATGCGGGACGCTTACGGAGAAACGCTTGCGGAAATCGGCGAGGACTCGCGTGTGGTGGTTCTTGACGCTGACCTGTCGCATTCGAACAAGTCAGACATTTTCGGAACGAAGTATCCTGAAAGGTTTTTTGAGGCTGGAATCGCCGAGGCGAACATGGTCGGGGTCGCAGCTGGGCTTTCCCTCGTCGGGTTCATTCCCTTCATTCATACTTTCTCGGTTTTCGCGGTTGGGCGAGTCTACGACCAGATTCGGGTCTCGGTTTGCTACCAGAACGCCAACGTCAAGGTCGTCGGCACAAGCGCGGGGCTGTCTGACGCCCACGACGGCGCGACGCACCAGTCCATAGACGACGTGGCGTTGACGAGGGTTCTCCCAAACATGACCGTGGTCGTGCCCTGCGACTGTGTCGAAGTCCGCAAAGCCACAAAGGCAGTTTACGAGCATTCTGGTCCAGTCTACCTTAGGATTGACCGCATGCCCGTTCCGTTCGTCTACGAATCAATGGAAGACTGCGAGTTCAAGCTGGGAAAAGCAAACGTCCTAAGAAAAGGCTCAGATGTCACCATAATCGCCTCTGGATACCCCGTTTCGTTAGCTGTGAAGGCTGCTGACCAAGCCCAGAAGGAAGGCATAAACGCCGACGTTATTGACGTGCACACAATAAAACCCTTGGACCAGAAAGCAATCGTCAAGTCAGCTAAGAAAACAGGAGCCGTCGTGACGGTTGAGGAGCATAGCGTGATCGGCGCTTTAGGAGGAGCAGTCGCTGAAATTCTTGGAGAAAACTTTCCTGTTCCATTGAAACGGGTCGGAGTTAAAGACAGGTTCGGCGAGTCAGCTCTGGACTGGAACGAACTCATGAGCGTGCACGGCATCACGGTTGAAGCCATTGTTGGTGCTGCTAGGGAAGTTTCGAAGAGAAAGAAGTAATAGCCTTTTTCAGAATAAGATGTAGCCGCCGCAGACTGAGATGCATTGCCCAGTGACGTAGTCCGAGAGGTCCGTGGCGAGAAACTCGACGACTTTCGCTACGTCTTCAGGCGTTCCTAGGCGACCCAGCGGGATTTGGGCTTCAATCTTTTGGGCTTCTTCTCCCCGTCTGCCCTCAGCGACCGCTCTTGAGGTCGCAATCCACGCGGGCGCAACGCAGTTAACGTTTATGTTGTATGGTCCAAGCTCAGCCGCGAGGCAACGCGTGTAATGGATGACCGCTGCTTTGGCAACGTTGTAAGACATCGCCTTCGCCATTTCGGGAGCCACATGCAAGCCTGCTTGGGAAGCCACGTTCACGATTTTTCCGTGCCTCTGCTTCTTCATCGGGACGCTGGCGGCTTGGCAGCAAAGGATTGTGCTGGTGAGGTTCACGTCCATAATGAACTGGTGGTCCTCCATCTTCGCCGAAGACGGGTAAGTGTTCGGTGACCCTGCCTCTGCGCCTAGTCGGTTGAGGTTTCCGCCAGCGTTGTTGACTAGGATGTCGATGCGTCCGAACTCGTCCATTATTTGCTTGAACATGGTGTCGACTTGGTCCTTCTTGGATACGTCGGCTTGGACGCCTATGGATTTTCTGCCCATGTTTCTTATTTCGTCCATCACGGTTGGAGCGGTAAGTTCTTCGCTGTAAACTTTTGCTGAACCCAAATTGATGTCGTTAACAACAACGTCTGCTCCAATCTTCGCTAAGCGGAGGGCGTAAGCTCTGCCTAAACCTCTCCCTGCGCCCGTGACTAGAGCCACTTTTCCTGCAAGCTTTATCGACACTTCTAAGCCTCCGAATTATTAATGGCTGAACATCGATTTAAAATTTCGAAACCTTGTTTTGTTTAATTTATCTAAGCTTTTTTGGCTTGGATTACGGTTATTGTTTCGAACGCGACCTTCTGTTCCGCAATTACTTTTGCCTCGAAGCCTTGTTCAGCGAATGTTGCCAGTGTTTCCTCGACGTCTGAAAGCGTCGATTGCACCAGAAGGATTCGTCCCCCAACCTTCACGTGTTCAGGTGCGTGTGCAATGAATTGGTCGATGAGTTCTCTGCCCTTCTTTCCGCCTTGCCACGCATAGTCGATCCAGCTGCTGGGCTTCTCATTCTCAGTCGGCAAATATGGCGCGTTAAAAAGAACAATGTCAAACAAGGCTTCTTTCCTCAATGGTCCAAACAGGTCTCCCCTCACCACGTCAACTCGGTCGGAAACCCCGTTATCTTCAGCATTGAGTTTTGTGCACCTGACAGCGTCTGGGCTTACGTCCACCGCGACGACTCTTCTGGCTTTTAAAGCTGAAATGACGGACAGTATTCCGCATCCTGCGCCTACGTCCAAGACTTCATCGTCAACGTTGACCGTTAAGTTTTCAGCGAATAGGAACGTGTCTTCCGCTGGTTCGTAGACGCCGCTAAACACTGTGAAAGCTTTGTTTTCGAAAAAGGTTATTTTCGTGTTTGATTTTACCACCGAGTGCGCCTCATCAAGACAGTAATCGATTATTAAGTACTTTTTGGGTCATGTTTTGCCTGTTTATTACAAAAACAGGATTGATTGAAATAAGCCTTAAGATTTATTGCAGCCGCTTACTTTGTTTTTATATTTGTCAAGTTTTCGGTAAATGGCGTGATACGTCAAATGCAGTCATTATTCGTGGAAACAAATTCGGCGTCAATACTGTTTGAGTAGCAGGGGTGTGCTGATGTCTATTTCGTGTTTTTGGCACGTTTCCAGAACGTTTCTGTGAAGGTCTGCATCTATCTCGGGGAGTCTTTTTATTTCGCTTATGAACACGTAAAGGCTGTATTCAACTGCATAGTTTTGAAATTTGGTTATCCACACGTAAGATTTGGGTTCATTCAAAACTCCTTGGACCTTGCTTGCAGCTTCAAGCAGGACCTTCTCTATGTCTGCGCTGGAGTATTCAAAACCCACTGTTACGATGCAGCGTCTGCGGATTATGCGTTTTTTTCCATAATTGTCTATTTCGGTTTTAAGCAACTCTTGGTTCGGAATGGACACCAGAACATTGTCGAGGGTGAGCATTTTCGTGTAGATTAGGTCTATGGTCACGATATCTGCAAATTGGTCGTTAAAGTATATTCTGTCTCCAACTCTGAAAGGCCTGCTGATCATTACTATTAGGCCAGCGATGGCGTTTCCGATGGTGTTTATGGCCGCAAAGCCTATGATGGTGCCACCGAGAATCGTCAGAAGCCCAGACAGTACGCCTAACGTTAGCCCGAACTGCATCAAAATGATTGAAAAGACGAGAAGAATGACAATCCATTTAGTTATCCTTTTCAGTGTGTAAGCGAGGTGTTCATCCAGCCTTTTCTGGGCTTGCAGATTCGTGATCTCTCTTGATAGAACCTTGTGTAGAACATAGCCAATAATGATGATGACGACTGAAAATAATAGTTTATCAATGTTTGAAATGAACCATTCGCCTAGAGAGTTGATAACATCTATTATGTACACGGACAGGTCTCCTCCACCTTGTATTCGCCCAACCAATATCATATTATGATGATTGTTCATAAAAAAGTAATGTATGCAATAAATTTCCGTCGTTCTTTGTCATGCAAAATGCGATACTTTCACTATCATGGTTCATACGTGAGCGAATAACGACAAACTCTAGAAATCCTTGGATGCTGCTTCCCTGAGTGCTATGTGGGCGGGTGAAAGCAGCTCTATTTTTGACTCCTTGAACTCTCTGAGAATGTTGTCTATAAGATCGCTTTTTATCGTTATCAACTCGTTCGGTTTGTCCGTGTAGGCGTTAATCTCGTATGTCACCGTGTATTTTCCAAGGTCCAAAAACAGGACGAAGGGCTTCTTGTTGTCGCCTTTCAGTATTCCGTTCGTCTCTTCTGCGCTTTTTATTAGAAGCTTTTTTGCATCTTCCTTGTCCACGTCGTACCCAAGGGTCACTGGAATATGAATTAAGACTTCGCTTAATGCGCTGAAGTTCTTTACTTCTTTGCCCATGAAAGCAAGGTTCGGAATACTAATTAGCTCGTCTTTGATTGTTTTTATTCTGATAAAGAAGAAACCAAGTTCCGCGACGTCTCCGTAGGCTTCGCCGACTTGCACCCTGTCCCCTATCTTGAACTCCATCGTGTTGTTCAGCACCCAGTAAGCTAGAACGTTTCCCAGAATGCTGGAGGTGAACAAGCCTAGAACAAACGTCAACATCACTACTAGACCAGTTCCCAAAAATCCGCCCAGCCACACGCCTATGTATGAATAGAGCCAGATGCTTACGAAGGCGATGATTCCGATAATGTAGTTGGCGTAGTTGAGGTATCGCTCAACCGTTCTCTGCGTCTTCTTTCTGGCTTTAGGTTCCCTGACGAGCTTGTTAACAGCGGGCGAAATGGTTGTCGTAATTATGGGTACAGCAAACCTTTTGAACACTACGAGGAAGAACCACACATAAAACGTCAAAAGAAGCTTATACAAGGCGTCATACACCAGACTTTGAACCTCCTCTGGCCCCAAGAAAAAGAGAAGCTTCATCCTAAAAGTAATCTCGACAAGCAGCTGAACAAGCACTAGAGGTATGATTCTCAGGATGAGCCAAGAAAATTGTTTTCGTAACACTCCGCGCCACTGCTGCTGCTTCATATTAATCCTTCTACCCGTTATCTTATCTTTCTGATTCTTTTTAAAAGTTACTAAAAAGACAAGCAACTTGAACATGCGTATGACCAGAAACTCTGATATTACAGCCTCTGCACCGCCATCAAAAGGTATTTGTAACCCCCGTTTCTTTATTGTCGAATAATAATTGGCTCTCCTGAAAAGGTTGCTGTAAATGGAAGGGAATGGACGCAAGTTCCTGATCGTGAATCCAGAAAAATGCTTAGGCTGTTCGCTGTGCGAGTACGCCTGTTCCTTGGAGAAAACCGGGGAATTTAATCCCCTGAAATCCCGAATACGCGTCGTCCGCGTGCATCCTTTCGTAAACGTCGCATTAACGTGCAAAATGTGCGACAACCCGCCCTGCGTGAAGGCGTGCCCCACGGAATGCCTGTCCCAGACAAAGGAAACAGGCGTAATTAACGTGGACAACGAAAAATGCACCGGATGCCGCTGGTGCATCGAAGCCTGCCCATACGGCGCCATACAGTACGACGAAGACACGGGCGCCGTGGCAATCTGCGACCTTTGCGGCGGAAAACCAGAATGCATAGACGTCTGTCCGACTGAGGCAATCGAGTTTTCATCGTCAGACGACGAAGTCAAGACAAAGTGGACAGAAGCCCAAAAGAGCTGGATGGAGGAGTCAAAGAAGTTCATGCGGTTGGCTGAAGGCGAAAAAATAGACATTTTCGCTGATTCCGCCGAAAACATGCAGAAAACGGAAGAAAAGCTCGAATTATTACGCCAGAAAAAACTCGGAAAAATGAAGCAAAAAAACGCCTGACTTCCTATAATAACCATTAAGCCTTTACAGAGTTGAACGGTGAGCAAATTTTATACAACAGAAAGATTATTTCTGAGGAGCGTTAAACTCTGCATAGAGGGGTCGTCGGCTAGCTTGGTCTTAGGCTCCGAGCTTCGGGCGTTCGGGACCCCGGTTCAAATCCGGGCGACCCCACCTATCTTTACTTTTAGTTATGGTTCACATGGTTCTATCTGCATTAATTTGGAAATTTGTAACGATTACAGCTACTGAAAAATTAAATAGATGAAAGAAAAAAGAGCAAGTTTTGTTAGTAGTCATTTTCGCGTGTGTGCCATTATTATTTGTTATAAAAAAAGATAGTTTGTTGTTCTATTTTGTGAGGTATTTTTTGGTCATTTGTTTGAGGAATTTGAGTCCTTCTGAGGCTAAGGCGTCCGCGCTTGGCGCCATTTTCCGCCAGATTGCTGTTGATGCAGCGATTTTTTCCATGTCCATCGTGAACGATTCGACGACTATCCACTTGTCGTACTTCACCTCGGAAAGCGCCCTGAACACGCCGTCCCAGTCGACGTGCCCTGTTCCCGCCATCCCTCGGTCGCTTTCGCAGCAGTGCATGTGCCCAAGCATGGAGCCAACCTCCTTTATGGGATGGTAGAAGTCCTTCTCTTCGATGTTCATGTGGAACGTGTCCAAGTGGACCTTGACGTTGGGTTCGCCCACGTCCTTCGCCAGCTTCAAAGCGTCAGCAGCCGTGTTGAGGAAGTAAGTCTCAAACCTGTTCACGGGCTCCAACCCAAACGACACCCCGTAGTCTTGGGCGTAACGGCACACTTCCTTCAGCGACTCCACGCTGCGGTTCCACTCGGCTTCGGTTCTGGGCTTTCCCGTTATCTTGCCCCAAGAGGCGTAGACGACGCCGTTTATGGAGTCGCCGCCGAGCTCCGAGATGGCGTCCACGCAACGCTTCATGAACTCGACGCCCCGCTTCCTCGTGGCTTCGTCGCTGCTAATTATGTCCATGTCCCGCGGCAGCCCCAACGAGCCTATGCCCACGACGTCTTGGCGCTTCAGTTCCTTCTTCGTCTTTTCGATGTCGATGGATTCGAGCTCCGTTAAAGGGATTTCGACGCCGTCGAAGCCCATGTCCTTGATTTTCTTGATGAACTTCAGGGAGGGAACGTCCAGCTTCTCAGCCCATAAATAAAGGTGCACGCCAAATTTTACCATGTCCCAGAATATATTTCGAGACGTGATATAAGTTTTCCCTCAACCCGTAATAGATTGAACGAAAAAAGGTGGTCTGCATAGGCTTCTTCAGAATCATTTCTTAAGCAGCGAAGCCAGTTTCCGTGCGCTCCCCCGAATCCCGTAATAATCCTCAATCATTTGTCGTACTTCTTGTCCTACTTGTGTTTGGGCAGCCTTAATGTTCCCTGTCTTCCGCATTTCCTTCTCAAAGCATTGCCGAATCGCTGTGCCGATGTTGATTTTTGTGACGCCGTTCCTTATGCCCGCAAGAACGCTTTCCCGTTGTATGCCTGAGCCGCCGTGGAGAACAATGGGCACGTTCGTGGCTGAAACAATCCTTCGGAGATGGTCAACGTTAAGCCGCGCGTTCACCTTCTTCTCGTCCTTCGCTGCCCCGCTGATGGCTCCGTGAATATTACCGACGGCTACGGAAAGCCAGTCCACACCCGTTTCCTCGACGAACCTTTCCGCCTCGTCGGGGTCGGTGAATCCCCTGCCTGAACGGAAAAGCTCCTCGTAGGGAGGCAGCGGTCCCTTCTCGTGCCCGTACACGGCGCCGAGCTCAGCCTCGACGGGAACCCGCCTTGCGTGAGCCATCTCGACCACTTTTCTTGTAACATCAATGTTTTCTTCGAGACCCAGCCTAGACCCGTCAATCATCACCGAGTCAAACCCGAGACCGAGCGCTTCTTTCATCATTGCATTCCAGTCCACGCGGTCGCCGTCCTCGTCAACGACTGGAACATGGTCTAGATGAAGCCTAGAAAAAGCCCTGTCCCCGTGTTTCGTGTATTCCCTTTTCACTGTGCTCAGGCTTTGGGCGCCAAACTTTTTTAGGTCCGGAAGCGCCACCTCGAGAAGACCGAAACACTCAAGCTCTCTAAGCGTCGCCACAATCGGTTCAACCATCGGCAAATAGGCAACGTTGAAGGCAGGAACCAGAATGCGGGCTTCGAAGGCTCTACGCATCACCTCGTCCAATGTAGACTCGAGAAGCACATTTTCAAAGTCCAAATTTGAACGGTTCATACAGGTTTCCCGCTTTTCTTTATAGGAGATTCGTCCAATAAAAATTATTGTCCACTATTCCGTTTCTGGGATGCTTTTTTGACCTTTCAACGTTCGATTAATTATTAGCTCCTCATGGAAACTCTCATTAGCACCGTGAAACATATTTTGGCTCGTTTCTGGAGGAAAATGGATGGGCTCCTTCCTCGTGGGCGTCGACCTCGGAACCTCGGCGTGCAAAACCGTAGTCTTCAATACAGAGGGCAAGAAGATTTCGGAAGCTCAGCAAGAATACCCCGTTTATCACCCTCAACCGAAATGGGCAGAGCAGAACCCGCGGGAATGGTGGAACGCTGCCGTTGAGACATTAAAGAATAGCCTTAAGAAAGCTGACATCCGAGGAGACGATATAGTCGGATTAGCAGTTACCTCCCAGAGAGAGGCAGTTGTGCCCATAAACAAACGAGGCGAAGAACTGTACAACAGCATCATCTGGCTTGACAACCGCACCGTTCCGCAGACCCGCAGAATCCGCGAGTTAATCCCCCAAGAGAAGGTTCTTTCGGAAACTGGCGTGCCGATTAGCCCCGTTTATTCAGCGTCCAAGATTCTGTGGCTCAGAGACAACGTTCCAGAAGTCTACGAAAAAACCGCGTGCTTCCTATGCGCGAAGGACTACATCGTCTACAGGCTCACGGGTGAAGCTACAACGGACTACTCGATGGCTTCCCGAACCATGCTCTTCAACGTCACAAAAAAAGCGTGGTCAACCGAAATATGCTCAACCTTAGGCATACCAGTCGAGAAGCTTCCTCCAGCGAAAGAATCCGTAGCCATCGTCGGCGAAGTCTCAGCTAAAGCTTCACACGAAACGGGCTTGCCAAAGGGGCTTCAGGTTGTGAACGGCGGCGGAGACCGACCGTGCGAATGCCTCGGCGCAGGCGTAACTCAGTCGGGTCTGGTTAACACGGGAACAGGCACGGGTTCAGTGTTCGAGGTTCCTCTGGACAAACCCGCGATTGACGTGCAGGGAAGGGTCCCGTGCTGCGTCCACGTGATTCCAGACATGTGGGAGTACGAGGTCATCATCGCAACCACAGGCGCAACTTTACGGTGGTTCAGAGACACGTTCGGCGGCGAAGAAAAAGCTCAGGCACAAAGATATAACTTAGATCCGTACGATTTGCTTACGGAGAAAGCTGAAAAAACGAGCTTGGGCGCAGGTGGACTCTTTTTCTACCCGTACTTGGCTGGGATTTTCTTGCCAAAATACGACGAGAGGGCGAGGGGAGTCTTCTTCGGCATCAACCTTTCGCACGAAAAGGGGCACTTCGTCCGAGCGATTCTTGAGGGAGTCGCCTTCCAGTACCTTGAAACCTTCAGGCTTCTCGACGAACTCGGCGTGAAAGTCGATGAGATCAGCATGGTCGGCGGCGAAACCCGAAGCCCGCTTTGGAACCAGATTAAAGCCGACGTTTGTGGCAGAAGAATCCGAATCCCCGAAGTTGACGACGCCGCGGCTTTAGGAGCTGCCCTCCTTGCGGGAACCGGAGTAGGCCAGTACACAAGCCTCAGAAAGGCAGCTGAAGAAGCAGTCAAATACAAAAGCGTTTTCGCGCCAAACCCAGAAAATCATAGGCTGTACGCTGAGGTTTATAGGAACTACAGAACCGTCTATTCGCAGGTCGAGAAAGGATACACAGTCTATTAACTATGCTGATGCCCTTTTAATGATGCATTTTTTTGTTAGAATTCAGCTATTTATTCGGAATCTTTCGCGTGCAGCCTTTAGCCCTGCATCCTTCTTGAATTTGTATCCTTGGTCTGCTAAAGCGTTTTCAAGAGCACTAATCGTTTGCATAGTCTCGGTTTCTGAAATGATGCCCATGCAGCCTATGCGGAATATGGCGTCCTTGAGTTTTCCTGCGCCCGGAGAGATTACCACGTTGTACTGTTCGTCCATGGTCTTCCGGACCTTAGCGTTGTCGACTCCTTCTGGCTTGCTGAACGCGATGACCGTGTTCGACCTAATATTTTTGTCGGGTAATGGCGACAGACCCAAAGCTTCCACAGCGGCATAGAACGCTTCGCTGCAGGCACGGTGCCTTCTGATGCGGTTTTCGAGCCCTTCCTCGCGCACCATCTTCAGGGCTTCGTCCAAAGCGTAGAAAAGCGGCAAGGCTGGAGTGAAGGGCGTTTCTTTCTTTTTGGCGAATTCGCGCATCTCGATCATGTCGAAGTAGAACGGCTTCTCCACCTTCTCGATAGCTGTCCAAGCCTTTGGGCTGACCGAGAACAGTGAAAGTCCCGGGGGGCAGGCTAGGCACTTTTGGCTCGCTGTGACGCATATGTCGACTCCCCACTTGTCCACGGGCAGGTCGTCTCCGCCGAGGTTCGAAACAGCGTCCACGATGAGAAGAAGGTCGTTTTCTCGGGCGATTTCTCCGATTTCGGGAAGCTCGCGGACCGTGACGCCTGTCGAGGTTTCGTTGTAAACAATGAATATGGTTTTCGAATCTTTTTCTTTCTTCACTGCTTCGCGTATCTGGCTGGCTGTCGGAGCTGTTCCCCACCTTGACTGCAGCTCAACCACGCGTCCACCCCGCCTCACAACTGCTTCCTTCGCTCTTTCGCTGAAAAGCCCGAACACGGGAACTATGACCTTGTCGCCGGGGTTGATGGAATTGCCTACGACGCATTCGAGTCCGCCTGTGCCTGACACCGTCAAGACGTAGACATCGTTTCTGGTCTGGAAGACGTACTTCGCGTTTTCGGTTATCGAGTCGTACATGGCTTTGAACGCTGGTCCCCGATGGTCAATCATCGGCTTAGTCATCGCGTTCATTACGCGGTCGGGAACGTTCGTCGGTCCCGGAACCATGATAAGCTTCTTTTCGGTCATTTTTTCAGCCGTCTCAAATGCTTAAAACAAGCCATACATGTACTGTATTGCCATATTAAACCTTAACGCATCGCTGGAAACTGACAATAAAGTAATATACGATGTCAGCCAAAAATGTTGAATTACGTTTAGGCTTTAGCATACATTCATTTTAGAATCGTGGTGAAGGCAAATGAGCAACGCAAACAGCTGGATAAAGTCTCTGCTCGACAACCTCGAAAGCTTAGACAACGAAACAATTGTAAAGGTTTTGGAGGATTGCGGGCGAAGCTGCTGCCGTTCCAGTGGCTATTACAAAAAGGCTTTGGACAGCATGAGTAAAGCGAAGGACGCCGACGAGTTCGTGGACAGGCTCGGGAAGGCGTGGAGCCACCTCCACAGAGAGGGCGAAAACGTCTACATCGTCTACGACAAGTGCTACTGCCCGCTGGGTCGTGCGCTCCTGAAGGATTATCCCAGCCAACTCTCCTTGTACTGCAACTGCAGCAGAGGCTGGGTCAGGGAGATGTTCGAGTCCGCTTTGAAGAAGCCCGTGAAGGTTGAGCTTGAAAAATCCATTATTCGGGGAGACGAATTTTGCAGGTTCAAGGTGACACTAAAAGAATAGTCCGGAAAGGATGTGTTGAATGATGAAAAATGAAGCTGAAAGATGGGACATTTCTGTTTGCGGATTGAACTGCGCGAAATGCGAAATTTACTTGGCGGGACACGGCGACGAGGAAGCGAGGAAGCGATGAAGACGATGCTCGGGTTCTTCAAGGACGTTAAACCCGAGGCTATTGTTTGTGGCGGATGCCGAGGTCCACTTGACGTTCACTGGAGCGCTGACTGCAAGTTCCTTGCGTGCACAAAGAAGAAGGGCTTGAAATACTGTTTCGAATGCGCCGAGTTTCCGTGTGGCGACCTGAAAGCCTTCGCTTCGGATGGACCTCCGCATCACAGGAAGACTGTTGAGAACATGAAGAGAATGAAGGAAATCGGAATCGAATCTTGGATTAAGGAACAAAAGAAAAAAGGGCAATGCGTATTCTGCCCATAACCGTCAACCATAAGATTATTGGCAATGTTTGACAGGAGTTTGCTATGAAGAGAAAGCCGTTGATTGCGCTGCTTTCCGATTTTGGCTTAAGAGATCCTTACGTCGCGGAAATGAAAGCCGTCATATTGTCCATTTGCCCAGACGCATCGATTGTTGACGTAAGCCACGAGATCGACAAGTACGATGTACGGATGGGAGCCTACACGCTAGCCAGAGCTGCACCGTATTTTCCTGAAGGAACAATCCACGTAGCCGTCGTCGACCCGGGCGTCGGAACCGAAGGAAGACCCATAATCGTCGAGTCCAAACGCAGCTTCTATGTTGGTCCAGACAACGGGCTTTTGATGCTTTCAGCCCAAAAAGAAGGAGTCGTCCACGTCTACGAGGTCACAAACCGCAAATACATGCTCAGAACGGTCTCGAGGACGTTTCACGGACGCGACATATTCAGTCCTGCAGCCGCCTACTTGGTTAAAGGAGTACAAGCGTCAGAATTCGGTCCAGAGGCAAGCAATCCTATTGTGCCGAGCTTTGCCCAGCCATTGACGCTTGACCGCGAGATACGTAGCGAGGTGATTCACGTAGACGGGTTTGGCAACATCGTGACTAACATCGCCAAAGAACACCTTAAGATGATGGGCGTCAGAGAAGGTGCACAACTTTCGGTAACCTTGAAAGACAATAATGTTTTAGCTAAATTATGTTCAGCCTACGGTGACGTTCCAGCAGATTCTCCTTTGACGGTTATTGGCAGCGACGGCTTTCTCGAGGTTGCTGTGAACCGGGGGAACGCTGCTCAGGCTTTTGGGATGAAAACTGGAGACAGAGTCATTCTCAAACCTTCATCTGAATGACCAATGTTGCGGGTCTGCTTTTTTGTTCATAACGTTGGCAACCTTATTAAGAATCAAAATGGGATAACAGATGAACGGGCGTGAGCGTTGATGTTTGAGCTTGGCGTGATTACGGACGAAATCTCGTTAGACGTTGAAAAGTCTGTTTCGGTTGCCAAAGATTTAGGTTTAGACTGCGTTGAGCTGCGGAGTTGCTGGGACAAAAACGTGAAGGACCTGACAAACGTCAAGGTCCGAAAAATAAAGAACATTGCGAAACGTGCCGGGCTCAGGGTCGTCTGCGTTTCTTCGCCGTTTTTTAAGTGCAACATTACGAGCGAGTCTGAGGTTAGGGAACATCTGGGTTTTCTTCCCAGAGTGATCGAGATAACGAAGCTTTTTGACGCCGATATTGTACGAGGCTTCGCGTTCTGGTCCGTAAAAGACACGAGCCAGTATTGGAGCGCCATGATTGGGAAGCTGCGTGAAGCTGCCGACTTGTGCCGCGAAGAAGGCGTAGTCTTAGCCCTCGAAAACGAGTATTCCACGATTGTGGGAACTGGAAAAGAATCAAGAAAAGCCATCGAAGAGGTCGGTTCGAAGAGTCTAAGGCTGGTTTGGGACCCGGGAAACGCTTTCTGCGCGGGCGACATTCCTTACCCAGACGGTTACCTTCAAGCCCGAGACTACATGGTTCACATGCACCTGAAGGACGCCGTCCGCGACAAAGACACGGGAGAAGTCAGGTTTGTGGCTGTCGGAAGCGGCGAAATAGACTACGTAGGACAGTTTAAGGCTTTGGCTGACGACGGCTACGATGGCTGCGTGTCGATTGAAACCCACTACCGCATCAAGGGCGACGGAGAAAAAAGCACAAGAGAACTATGCGCTGGGCTCAAAAAAATTCTGGATAACCTTGGTCTCAGAAAATAATTCAAATTTTTTTTTGTTTTTGTCAAGGCTTTTTCTGGGCTGTATCATAAAGAAAAACGTTTACTTTTAATTCTGTTTGACGCATTTAGTTACGGGTTTGGTTAGAATGTCGGATTCTGAGAGTTTGGTGCCTTACCTCAGGGAGGACAAGGGCGAAAAGCAGCCCACAATCATTGTTGACAGCCGAGAAGCTTCGGGGGCTTCCAAAATCCTTAATGGCTTGAAGGAAAGGGGCGCCGTTGTTCGGGTTGAGTATCTCGAGAAGGGCGACTACGTGATTTCGGATGAGTGCGCTTTTGAACGGAAGACGGTTCAGGACTTCGTTTACACTTTGACTCGGCGCCATCTTTTCGACCAGCTCTTCCTCTTGAAAGAAGCTTACCAGAAGCCCTTCATCCTCATCGAAGGATACTTGCCCGTAATCTTCAAGTACAGCAAAATTAACCCGTCCGCCGTTTGGGGGGCAATGTTCGCCTTGGCGAAGCAGGGCATAAACATGATCCAGACAACGAGCCACAAGGAAACGGCGGACTTCCTCTACACCTCGGCGAAGCAGGAGCAAATAGTCGAAAAAAGGGTGCCAGCAGTCCACGTGGTCAAAAAAATCGAGACACTAGCGGATGCGCAAGTTTTCTTCCTAGCCAGCCTGCCAAACATCGGCAGAGAAAAAGCGGTGAGCCTCCTCGAATCCTACGACACGCCCTTCAACGTACTTGTGAACCTTGACCGCTGGGCGAAGGACGCTTACGGGCTAGGACCGATAATAACCAAAAAGGTCGAAGAGGTTCTCCACACCTCGTATTCAGAAGCCAAAAACAAGTAAACCCTTTTTCTTGCGTGTTGAATGGCTTAACCTTTTATGACAGCCATCGGAACCAGCCTTGCTACTCTGGTCGCTATTCCGACTGCGTCGCTGACCTCTGCGACCCTGTCCACGTTCTTGTACGCGAGGTCCGCTTCCTCAGCTAGCACCGATGCGCTGGCTGACCTGACGATGATTCCGCGTTTTTCGAGCGCTATTCTCACGTCGTTGCCCCCCCACCGTCTTTTCGCGGCTTCGCGGCTCATCATCCTTCCCGCACCGTGGGCGGTTGAGCCGAACGAGACTTCCATGGATTTGGGCGCTCCTACGAGGACGTATGAGCTTGTGCCCATCGAGCCTGGTATCAGGACGGGTTGCCCGACTTTCCTGTAGTCCGCTGGGACATCTGGGTGTTCAGGCGGGAAGGCTCTTGTGGCTCCTTTCCTGTGAACCCAGACCTTCGTTCGTTTGTTGCCGATGTTGTGTTCCTCGATTTTGGCAATGTTGTGGGCAACGTCGTAAACTAGGTTCAAGCCTATCTTTTCAGCTGGCATCTTGAACACCGTTTCGAAGCTTTGGCGAACCCAATGCGTAATCATCTGGCGGTTCACGAATGCGTAGTTCACCGCGCACGACATAGCCCTGAAGTAATCCTGCCCCTCGTTGCTTAGTCCAGGCGCACATGCCAGCTCGCGGTCAGGCAGAGAAATCCTGTATTTCTGGACAGCCCTCTCCGTGACTTGGAGGTAGTCGGAGCAGATTTGGTGACCGAATCCCCTTGAGCCGCAGTGAATCATTGCCGTAACTTGGCCTTCGTGGGTTAAGCCAAATGCTGCTGCGACCTGCGGATTAAAGATTTTGTCGACTTTCTGGACCTCTAGGAAATGGTTTCCTGAGCCAAGCGTCCCGACTTGTCCTAGCCCGCGGCTTTTCGCGGTGTTGGAAACCTTGTCTGGGTCCGCTTGTTTCATGTGTCCGTTTTCTTCGCAGTGTTTGACGTCGTCTGGCCATCCGAACCCTTGGTCGACCACGTGGGGGACTCCTTCGGTTACGATGCGGTCGAGCTCGGTATGGGACATTTTTACGTCTTTTCTGCTGCTTCCGAGCCCCGATGGAACGTTGCTGAAAATTACGCCTGCGAGGTCACGGAGCCTTGGCTCAACGTCTTTCTCCGAAAAATTGGTTGTGAGCAGTCTTACGCCGCAGTTTATGTCGTAGCCTACTCCGCCGGGGCTGATGACGCCTTGCTCGTAGTCTGTGGCTGCGACTCCCCCAATCGGGAACCCGTATCCCTCGTGACCGTCAGGCAAAGTAATGGAATACTTGTAAATGCCAGGCAGGTGAGCAACATCCGCGCATTGGGTTAGTGTTCTGTCGGTCTTCATCTTTGATATAAGGTCCTCGTCAGCTAACACTAGCCCAGGGACACGCATGCCAGACTTGTAAGTCTGTGGAATGCGCCATGAATACTTGTCGATTCTTTCAAGCGGAACGCTCATCATTTACACCTTCGAATTAATAATGAAGGAGGGCTTGATATAAACCCTTTTTGACAATAATATTGTTAGTCGCTTAAGACTCATCATCAGGTCTGATTTGATTATTATCTGTTTTCAAATTTTGATTATCATATTCTGATCAAGCAAGACCTGTCTGATTTGTTTAACAATAGTTCTGCAATTTTGTCTAACAAACGGCGCTGTCTTAGACCCTGTCTGATTTGGGGCGCAATTTTTCTGTTGTTTTGGGGCGCAAACATGGGGCTCTTAACTAAGATGTGTTCTCTCGGCATTCTTTTTCCAATGTGCCGATTAGATGTTGAATGGAAATTTCGATTCATGTTTGGGGCATAAGTCTATTTTTTATACTTGGGTTTTTGAAATATCTTTGGTGGTTTAATTGGGTAACAATTCTGTTTCATTCAAGGACATGTTTCGTTTAGACGGAAAGAAGGCTATCATCACAGGTGGCGGCGGAGGTATAGGAAGCGCTATCGCCCACGGGTTCGTTGAGTTAGGTGCCGATATGGCGCTTCTCGACCGCGACATAACAAATGCAGAAAAAGTGAGTACAGACCTGAAAAAAGAGTTTCCAGTCAAGGTCCTAGCAATAGAGGTTGATGTTTGCAGCCCAAAGGATGTTGAGAAAGCCGTCAATTCCTTTATGGCCGTGTTTGGCCAAGTTGATATTTTGGTGAACTGCCACGGAATTGGCCAGTGGGTGACGTCGGAAGAAATGGCAGAGGAAGACTGGAGACGGATGATAGACGTAAACTTGAACGGCGTCTTCTTCATGTGCCAAGCTGTCGGCAGACATATGATTAAAAAAGGTCGCGGCAAAATCGTCAACATCGCCTCAATGTCAGGTACAATTGTCAATACACCACAGTCCCAAGCACACTACAATGCCTCAAAGGCTGGGGTGATCATGCTAACAAAAAGCCTCGCTGCAGAATGGGCAAAACACGACATACAAGTAAACAGCGTTAGCCCAGGGTACACATTGACGAAGATGGTTACCCAATTTCTGAAGGACCAACCTCAATACAAGCGCGACTGGGAATCAAGAACCCCCATGGGGCGGCTTGCCACACCCTCAGACATCGTCGGTCCAGTTGTGTTCTTGGCTTCCGAAGCCTCAAGATACGTCACTGGCCACGACCTCATAGTTGACGGTGGCTACACCATCTGGTAAAAAGCAATCATTGAACCAGCATGGATTTTTCTATTTCACAAGTAACAACAAAAAATTGGATAAAAATGGGACATTGGCACAACAACCATTTTAAACCTTGAACTTAACAAATTAAGCGGTGATTTTCGTGGCTAAGGTTACGTTTATCGGCGCTGGAAGCGTCGTTTTCGCCAGCCGACTGCTGTGCGACATAATCAGCCATCCTGAACTCCGCGAATCCACGATTTCCTTGATGGACATCAACGCTGAAAGGCTTGGACTCATCGACAAGCTGGCTCGGGTGACAGTCGCCAAATACGCGCCCAAAGCAAAGGTCGAGTCCACTCTTGACCGTCGAAAGGCGTTGAAAGACGCAGACTACGTCGTCATCATGATTCAGGTCGGCGGCTTGGAAGCCTTCGAGAAAGACATCCACATTCCTCTAAAATATGGCATTAACCAAGAAGTCGGCGACACCCTTGGTCCCGGCGGAGTCTTCCGCGGGCTGCGGACAATCCCAGTTCTCTTAGACGTTTGCCGCGACATAGAGGACCTGTGCCCAGATGCGCTTTTGATTAATTATGCGAATCCTATGGCGATTAACTGTTGGGCGGTGAATAGAGCGACGAAGGTAAAGAACGTCGGCTTGTGCCACAGCGTTCAGGGAACAGCAATGCAGCTTGCCAGCTACATAGACGTGCCTTTCGAGGATGTTTCTTACTGGGTTGCAGGAATCAACCATCAAGCCTTCTTCCTCGAATACAAGTACAAAGGCAAAGACGCTTACCCGCTTCTTCGGGAAGCCATGAAGAAAAAAGAGGTCTACGACAGAGACATGGTCCGCTTCGAAATGATGAAGTACCTTGGCTACTTCATAACCGAGTCCAGCCACCACCTAGGCGAGTACGTGCCGTACTTCCGAACGACGGACGAAAAACGGAAAACATACTGCGAACCGCGGTGGTTCTACCTTGAAATATGCCAGAACGCTTGGAAGCCGCATTACGAGTACATTGAAAAACAGATCAGAGGCGAGGAATCCATCAAGATTGAGCGGTCTCACGAGTACGGAGTGGACATAATCTATTCGAAAGAAACTGGGATGCCATGCAGAATAAACGGCAACGTCGAAAACACGGGCTTAATAATCAACCTGCCGAACGGAAGCTGCGTCGAGGTTCCGTGCCTCGTCGACAAGAACGGAGTCCACCCGTGCATGATAGGCGACCTTCCGCTCCAGTGTGCAGCTCTGAACAGAACAAACATTAACGTCCAAGAATTAACTGTCAAAGCAGCCCTTGAAAAAGACCGAGCAGCAGCGTTGCAGGCGGTCATGTTTGACCCGCTTACCTCAGCCCAGTTGGCTCCGAGAGAAATCGAAAAGATGGTTGACGAATTATTAAAAGCGGAAGCCCAGTGGCTGCCTTTCTAAGAAACTTCCATAGCTGAATATTATAGGGGGAAAGCAACGATCAGGATTTGCACTAGTTTTATACGTGGTCAGCAGCTAGATTAATCACGGGTTCAAGCTTCATTACGGGTGAATTGCGTTGTGGGACAAGGTCGCAAGGTGCCTCGAAGGATACCCTGAACGCCTCGCCGTCGCAAAGACGCTCATCAAAAACGGGCTGTGCGTCAAAAACGGAAACGTCTACTGCGACGAAATCATGGTTCCCACGCTGAGGATAAGCAGAGCAGCAAACGTTGACAGGAGAACCGTGACCCAAACCGTGAAGATGATACAGAAAGACGCCGAGCTAAGCGAAGTGTTCAGGAACATCAAGCCTGCCGGGACGTCGCTGCGGGAAATCGCCAGAATCCTAGGTCTAGGCGTCGTGGAAATCACGCCTGTGGACGCGAAGACGCCTGGAATCCTCGCGTACTCCACCTTGATTCTCGCGGAGGCAAACATCAGCATCCGCCAAGCCATAGTCGACGACCCCGAGCTCACGCCTGAGCCGAAACTTACCTTGATCGCTGAGAAGATGATTCCGGGAGAGCTGATTCCGCGACTTCTTAAGGTGAAGGGCGTCTCCAAAGTCTCGATTTACTGAAAATTCATGCTAAAGAGAATGGATGTTGTTGTTTGATCTGGCAGCTTTAACCGCACTGTCCTTTTTCGCTGCGCTTTCGGGAGCCGTTGTGCCAGGACCAGTCTTCGTGATGGTCGTCTCAGAATCGCTGAAGAAGGGCGCCAAGGCTGGACCCCTAATAGTCGTCGGGCACCTCATAATCGAAGCCCTCATAATCGCCGCCATCCTTCTCGGACTGGACGCCCTGCTGAGCTCAACCCAAGCAACCGCAATCATCAGCTACGTAGGCGGAGCAGTGTTCCTCCTGATGGGAGCATCACTCATAAACGCAGCCAGAAACGTCAAAGGCAACGTTGCCCGGGAAAGCAACACGAAGCTCGCGTCACACGGCTTAGTCGTAGCAGGCTTCCTAGCCAGCGGATCGAATCCTCAGTTCTATTTTTGGTGGCTCGTAACGGGTGTATCGACAATGGCAGTTGCCCTTTCTTCCGCTGGAACAGCAGGCTTCATCGCTTTCCTGTTTGGGCACGCAGCTGCAGACCTTTTGTGGTTCAGCTTCATCAGCTGGTCGGTCGAGAAAGGACGAAACTACCTCAACCAAAAAGCCATCAAGGCAATACTGGTAGGAAGCGCGGCTTTTCTTCTAATCTTCGGCTCCTATTTACTTTTTTCAGCAAGTCCATTATAGACTATTTAAACAGTTACCCAACGCTTTTTGCGGAAAGCGGCTTACCTTCCCAAATCTCTACATAATAATTATGCCATTCTAGTTATCGGATTCTCTACTATTCTAAAGGCAAGATTATTTCTTTATGAGAACCGCTTCTTCGAGTTCTCTGAAATGTTCGTCGCCTGTGACAACCTTTCCTTTCGTAGCCATCGCTGTGCACAGAATTATGGAGTCCGCTAGCCCCCAGCCTTTCCTTTCCTTTCTCATCTCTGGGTCAATCTCGCCAGCTTTAGCTGCGATTTCAAAATCTAAATCGATTATTCTTGTGGTGGCTCTTATGAATTCCAGCCGCTGAGTTCTTCCTGCTTGAGTCTCGTTTCCGAGCATAATTTCGTTCTTTAGCTTCCTGCTAACTTCTGAGACGACTATTGTTGGAGTTGCTGACTCTTCGCTTTCTATGTACTGCCTTGCGACCTCTCCAGCTTTGGAAGCTCTGAAGTACTCTATCCAAGCGTAGGCGTCAATAATGTACTTATAACTCGTGAAATTCACCTTCGTCCTTATGGCTGAAAGGGTTCAGCTTCTGATTTGACCCAAACATTGACTTCGGAATGTTCTTCCTCTCAGAGATCAGCGCCTTAATGACGTCGTCGTTGCTCTTTGCCTGCATCTCTTCCTTCAGTTTATTGAGCATCTGAAGGGTTTTTTCTGACACTTGAACCGTTGTCGTCATATCTTTCACTGCAACTATAGTTATAGTTATAGAATATAAACCTTCACGTTCTACAAAACACTTTTAGCAGAGAGTCGCCTTATCTTTTTCGTTTCGAGGTCACGGAGTCCTTGTCAAACGAGCAATCTGGGCAAGAGAACGTTTTCGACATGCTTGTTCGTCCCGTACGCAAGTTGCTTGAAGAAAAAGAGTTCCAGACCCCGACTGAGCCCCAGCAGAAGGTTATCCCGAAGATTCTGGAAGGAAAGAACGTCCTGCTTATTTCGCCCACCGCAACTGGGAAAACGGAGGCTGCGATGCTTCCGATTCTTAGCCAGCTTGTCCAGACTCCTCGAACGGAGCTGGGAATCAAGGTACTGTACATCACGCCTTTGAGGGCTTTGAACCGCGACATGCTGGAAAGGCTGGAGTGGTGGTGCAACAAACTTGACCTGAAGCTGGCGGTCAGGCACGGAGACACCGATACAAGGGAAAGGGCGCGGCAGTCCCGAAGCCCCCCGGACATTCTGATCACCACGCCTGAAACTCTTCAAGCCCTTCTTTTCGGCTGGGTCATAAGCCGCCACCTCCAGTCGATCAGGTGGGTCGTAATTGACGAAGTCCACGAGATGGCGGATAACAAACGGGGAAGCCAGCTTGCCCTAGCGCTTGAAAGGCTGCGCGAAGCGACGCTACACGAGTTCCAGATGATCGGGCTGTCCGCAACAATCGGGACTCCAGAAAAGGTTGCCCAGTTCCTCGTCGGCGCCAACAGGCCAGTTGAAATCGTGAGGGTACCAGTTGCACGGTTGATGAAGCTGCAGATCGTTTACCCTGAGCCTCAATCCGAAGACTTTGCTTTGGCTTCGACGCTTTACACGCATCCAGAGGTCGCGGCAAGGCTTCGGGTTATACGCAAATTAATCGAGGCGCACAATTCCGTTCTGCTTTTCACGAACACGAGGACAATTTCGGAGGTCCTAGCCAGCAGATTCAAGGTGTGGGACATGAACTTCCCCGTTTCCATCCACCACGGGTCTCTGGCTAAGCCTTCACGCGTCGCAGCTGAACGGGGCTTGAAACAGGGCGACCTTCAGGGACTAATCTGCACGAGTTCCTTGGAGCTGGGAATCGACGTGGGCAGAATAGACCTCGTCATCCAGTACATGAGCCCGCGGCAGGTCACGCGGCTGATACAGCGTGTCGGAAGAAGCGGGCACAGGGTCGGACGGATGGCGAACGGAATCATCATCACCATGGACTCTGACGACACGTTAGAAGCGATGGTCATCGGCAGGAGAACCTACTCTGAGGAGCTGGAGCCCGTTGACATCCCCGAAAAACCGTACGACGCGTTGGCAAACCAGATTGCAGCGCGGTTGATGAAAAGCAGACGAATCTACTTCCAAGAACTGTACGAGATGTTCAGGAAAGCCTACCCTTACCGCGACCTAACAGTCGACGACGTCCAGCACGTCGCGGAATACATGCACAACAGGTTTCCGAGGTTCGCGTGGGTCGTTCCAGAAGAAAAGATGATTATCAAGCCGCGGCAGTCGAAACCGCTTTACGAGTACTTTTTCGAGAATCTTTCGATGATTCCCGACGAGAAACACTACCTCGTCATCGACCAGCAGACGGACTCAGCCATCGGAATGCTGGACGAAGCCTTCGTCGCAGAATACGGGAAGCCCGGAACCAAGTTCATAATTCGCGGAAGCCCGTGGAAAATCCTGAACGTCCTTTCCGACAAAATCTACGTTAACGCGGTCGACGACCCAACAGGCTCGATTCCGAGCTGGGTCGGCGAAGAAATCCCCGTGCCCTACGAGGTCGCTCAGGAAGTTGGATCCATCCGCGGGTTCGTGGAACAAAAAATGCAAAGCGGAAAGGCTCCCCCAGAGGTTGCGGCTGAATTAGCTAAAAGGTATCCTGCTGACGAGCGGACGGTCCTCGCTGCGCTCAAGGAAACGGTTGAAAGCGTCCAGAAAGGGTTCAAGGTTCCGACGGACAAGCGGGTGACCTTTGAGGACTGGGAAGACTTCATTATTCTGCAGGCGAACTTCGGTTCTTTAGCGAATCGGGCTTTGGCTCTGCTTTTGGGCGACATCCTTTCGGAGCGGACTGGCGTTTCAGTGGTCGTTCAGCACGACCCTTACAGGATTTTCGTTCAAACGATGGGCGAGATAAACTCTTCGACGGTCATGAGGACGATTGATGACCTCAAAAACGCTTCGCCCGAATTCATCAGGGACACACTTACAAGGGGATGCGTGAAGACGGGAATTTTTAAGAGACGCATGATTCACGTGGCTAGACGTTTCGGCGCCCTGAAAAAGTACGTTGACTTCAGCAACGTGAGCTTGCGGAGCCTAGTCAAGAGCTTCGAAGGCACAATCATCTACGAAGAAGCCCTCAAAGAAGTCTTCGCCAAAGACTTGGACCCCGACAAACTCATCGAAGTCTTCCGAAGAATAAAAACGGGCGAAGTCGAGCTGGTCCAAATGGAAGCAAGAAACGAGCCTTCGCCTGTTGCCCGCGTCGGCGTCGAACGGGTCAGCATGAAAACCGACCTCATACCGCCGGAGAAGATGAGGCGCATTCTGTTGGAAGCAGCAAAAGCGAGGCTTATGGACGAGGCGCGAACCTTCGTCTGCACGAACTGCTGGGACTACGCTGAAATGCTCATAATGAAGGATTTGCCCGAAAAGCCAGCCTGCCCCAAATGCGACTCCGTGAACCTTGGTGTACTGTCTGTTCCAGAGGAGGAGGCTTTCAGCTTGATCGACAAGAAGGGCGAAAAGCTAACGCAGCGCGAACACAAGCTCAGGAACCGAGCTTTGGCGACGGCTAAGTTGATTTCGAACTACGGGAAGCCTGCGGCTGTCGCGTTTTCGGCGAGAAGGCTGAAGGTGGACGACGTGCAGGAGATTCTGAAGAAGCAGAACACGCTTTCGGACGAGTTTTATGACCTCGTGCTTGAGGCGGAAAGGACCGCGTTGAAAAGGAAGTTCCTCTAGGAAAACAGTTATTCCGTGATGGCTGAATGCCGTCTTTGTTTCATCTTTTAGTCGACAAGATTTCGGGCTGATTGCGGCAACAATGTTTTATGGCATCAAAAAATCACTAATATTTTGCGAATGTATCAAAAAAGCATAAAACAGAAATAACGGTTTGTTTATGATAGACCGAACGCAGGGAAGCTTGAATGTACATATCTCCGTTTGTCGCTTCGCCGCCTCTCGTCATTCGGAGGCTGTTGACGCTTGCTGAGCTAAAGCAGGGCGAAACCTTTTTCGACCTTGGCGCGGGCGACGGGCGCCCCGTTATCATGGCTGCTCAGGAGTTCGGCGCATTGGCTGTGGGCGTCGAGTTGAAGCAGGAGTTGGCGAAGCAGGCTTTGCAGAGGATTCACGAGCTTGGGCTTCAGGACAGGGCGACGATAATGAACAGCGACGTTTTTGGGGTCGACTTAAGGCGGGCGGACGTCGTTTATCTCTATTTGACCACAAGCGCCAACGACAAGGTTAGACCGAAGCTGGAAACCGAGCTGAAAAGCGGGGCAAGAGTGGTCTCGCACGACTACGAAATTGTAGGTTGGACGGCGACTAAGGTTGAACGCTTCTGCGAAAACCCTAGCCTAGGGTTCCCAACCCACACGCTGTATCTTTACAAAAGATGAAATTGTGAAATCTTCAGTTTCTCCATCCTATAGCAACCTTTATTTTTCAATGCAAAAACAGTTTTTCATCATTCTATCGACGTTCTTTCTGGTTTCGTATGGTCTGATTTGAGTGTCAATGGAAATTTGCGTTTGAGTGTCAATAAACGAAGACCCTATCTGATTTGTTCAACAATAGGAAATGCTGTTTGACCAACAAACACTTACGCTAAATAGGCCTGTCTGATTTGTGTAACATCAGTTTTCAAATTTTGTCTAACAATTCGTGCTGTCTTTGACCTGTTCTGTTTTGTGTGACATTGGGATTTTCCGTTTGAATAACAATACACAATCCGCGAAGACATGTCTCCTTTTCGGAGCGCCCTCAGGAAGGCAAGATGCACGAAGGGTTCACACGCAATCGAATAAACTTTTACCGCACCGTCTTCAGACGCCTCGTTGAGCTCGATTTCGTAGCCCGCATCCACCTCCACAGCGAAGGCTGGATCTACCTCGCCCAGACGCAACCCGTCTCCCGCAAGGCGCTAGGAGGAAGAAACTTTTGGAACTTATCTTGGCAGATATGCGAGAAATGGAACAGGGAATGGGCGAATTAAGTATTGTTGTAAGTGGAGGTTGCCTATCAGGAAGAATTATGGCCAATCCATCTTCTGTGCTCTGATAAGGTCAAGAGATCTAAGCAATATGAAAGTAAAGAAAGACGCTCTGAGTGGAATATCCATTTCTATTACCAAAGCCCTAAACTGAGTGACAGGCATGTCCTTCTTCCAGCAGTCATATTTAACAAATTTTCCTTTTCCGCCAATCTTATAATCTTCAAAGTGATATGAAACTTCTTGATCATTATAGAGGAATCTAGCATGCGCTATAGCATTTCTTATATGGTTTTTCGTTCTCCAGTTCCTCAGAAATTCCAAGTGTATACCTTTCGCCTTGAGATCATTATTTACATCATCAATACGTACGACTTCAATTTCATCGAGAGTTATGCTGCGATTACACTGTGACCTTCTACATATGGCATAAAGTATGCGGACTAAGTCATCAAAGATTCCTTCTATGAGAAGTAAATATGCAAAACAATTCAAATACGCTACATCTTCCCACACGTCGGATGCCTTTGTAACGTCAAGAATTCGATGAACTATATGGTCGCGGTCAACAATGTTCTCGATCAAAGGGGCAAGTTCTGTTAAAAGAGTGGAAAAATCCTCGACTCCTATCTCGACTAATCCCTTGTTGATTATAATGTCATAAATTTGTTCAATACAGTCTCTTCCAAAATTCTGTTTCTCTGGCAACCTATACACAAATTCATTCTTAAATTCGTCTAGGGTTGCTAAAAAGTAATCTGGAAAGCTATCAGGTATTTTATTGCCTTCAAGAATAGGAATAAAACCACTAATTCTTTCTGCAGTCTTAATATATCCTTTGTCTCGTAGTACCTTAGCTTGGTCCGCCAGTTCTCTCTTCCTTTTTTCAGAATCATTGTATAATGGCAATTTTATCCCATCTAAAAGATGTTTCTTTGGATGCCTATAACTATTATACACTCAATATGCTGGATTCTGTAAATTATTATCAGAAATCGCAACTTCTGGAACCTAATATGGCAAATATGCCAGAAATGGAATAACGAGTGGAGCCAGTAAGATTATAATAAAGATATTTAAGTATATCTTCACAACCTTTTTTTATGAGATACCGTTTGCGGAATGGCCAAATAACCTTCGAGTATGGCTCTCAGAATTCGCCTCAGCTTACGCCTTTGAATGTTAATGAGTGGTACCGGAAACTGGGTGGGCAGATTTTCCCGAATACTGAGATTGAAGTTTCATCATATTTTCCAGGGGAACCATATGAATATACAGCTTTGACTCGTACGCGACCAATGCCACCCACTTATCTGTGTGAAGGCAGTCTGTCAATATCTTTCTATACCCCCAATAGAAATACTGATGTTTTATCAATTTCAGCTTACAGGGATACTAGCGATCACGACCCAACCTTAGAAGAACATCATAACATTTACCTACAATACGAAGTTAGTTGCATCAAAGACCACACAGACGAAATCCCGGATAGGCACATACCCTTGCAAGAAGGTGTGATCATCAGGGCACTTCTCAATGACAAGGAGCTTAAAAAAAAGATTATACCATGTACCCAGAAAAACGAATCTTAATCATTAACTTCATGAGGTTTAGGGAACTACAGCCAGGAGACGAGATCCTCATCACAGTGACCAGAGCTAAAAGGGGAATTAGCCGTCATGAAGTGGAATGAGAGATGAATAATCTTAAACGCGGCGCAAGAGTATTTCCAAAACCAGAGAAAAAATGACTCCGAACAGCGCAACAAGAAGTTGATTTTTCTCACGAGATGATCGCCAAATCCCCTTCCAGAAGTTGGCCTTCTCTTCGAACTGTTTATTGAAGTCAATCATCTTTTTTGCCAAGAGTTTTAGCCGACCTAGAATCGATTCTTTTACCTCTTCTCCTGAGATTTTCTTGGACCAAGAAAATTCCTTCAATCTAGAGTCATCAACTGTTTCGATGAAACTACGATAATTTACGTCAAAGATGTCTTCTCCATATTGTTCCTCAATTAGGGTGATTGCGTCAGGAGCAGTTTCTATTCTCGTGAGAGGAAAGACCTGCTCCCGTATCTCGTTCTCAATCTCGCTAAGGCTCTTTGTTTTATCAGAGAAAATTCTTTGAATCCAACAGAACTGAGATTCGTACTTGGTGAACAATCTGCTCAAATACCACGAGGACCATTCCAAATTGGCACAAATCTTACCGATTGACTCGTAGATGACATAGAATTTCCCTATCGAATGAATCATAGTAATAAGGTAATTCAAGTAATCATCGGTTCGGTAATATTCTAGCGGAAGCTTCTCTGGTTTTACCACTGCTATTGTGTTTGGGATATAGAGGTCACTCCAAGGATATGGGAGAAAATTGAACATATTCTCTTTAACTGGTATAGATTCCCCTCCAATATAGAGTCCTTTTCTAGTCTCCCTTAAGTCCAACCCTTCAGCAAAAGATGCTAATTCGCTAAAATTGTCAGCGAGTATGATCTTACACGCAACTACTGGAAACACGGGAACCTCTTTCTCATTTTCTAATTTCACGCGACGATCTGGTTTAGGTAAGTCAAAAAGAAATCTAAAGAGTTTTTTTAACATATCATCATAATGCAGGTCTGTCCACTCCGAGAAGAGACTGATTGAAGAAGAAACTAGTTCGATAGCGAAATCTGTGGCATACCCACGCTCTATCTTGAGTACCTCTGCTTCTCCTTCTGCCATTTGCATGATTTCTTGAGTTATGTCATAGGTTCGAAACACCTCGTGTTTGATGTGAGAGAGCCTATGAGACAGAAGAGGACCCCAGTCAAATTGATTTTGCACTTCCCTTATCCGAGGTTCCTTAAGAAAACGAAAACTGAAAAGGCGACTTACTATTTTCATTAATTGCCGTAGGTCTTCCAGGCTATCCGGCGTCATTGTCTCCCAACAGAATAATGGAACTAGAATGACGTGATATTCCAAGGTCAAGGTAGGTTCTCTCTTCCCGAAATTCTGGTCACAGTAATTCCCAATACTAACCCAACTTAGCTCCTGTCAATAATATATTAATATCTTAAATATCCAATTATATATACCTTTAATGCATATGGGTGGGAAAAATTTTGTCTCTGAAAATCATTTTTCATTTCTTGGCTAAAAATCCACCATCAATTCTTTTTCTAGGGGCAATTCTCCTTATATTGTTTTCAGCTTCTACACCTGATCCTATAAGAGCCAAAGAATTGTCTGATTTTGCATACAGTTGCTTAATGGCAGGTATAATCCTTCAAGTTCTATGGCTGATTATTAAACATAAAAAAGAATGGTAAAACGAGGGATACGATGCTTGAAAGTTATATAACTGGAATAATTGCTGCTAATGCAGCTCTTCTAATGGGCTATGTAGCTTATGTTGTCCCGATGACCGAGAAAAGAATAATAAAGAGACGACAGAACCTCGAGAACGAATTTTTACAAAAGACTAAGAATATTCAGAAGATCGATGAGATTCAATCATTTTGTGAAGAGACGCGCAAAATTGAAATATGGAAAAAGACTTTAGGGGAGGTACTTTTTTATATCATTGCTTCAATATGTTTATCAATTATTGGAGTATTTCTAAATTACCTCCCTCAAGAGTTACAGCAACTTGCTGATGGCTTCGTATTTGCTTCCTTAATAATGCTTCTCATAGAATTTATAATAATTGGTTTTCATTTGAAACAGATACACGAGTGGGAAGTTTCTACAAGATAGTTTCCTTTTTATTCTTCTCTAGATATAATTTGTTCGAGCGGTGGTCCCATGTCTATTAGGATGTTCCGGAGCTCCGGCGTGGCAATCACGTCTGGTCATGTTGTAACAATCTAAGACAAGACAGGCAGCAGAGCTTCTACATCATTTTTTCCGTTTGTGTGACAAAACTAAAGATTATGGAAAGATTAACCGTTTTTAACCGTGTTTGTTCTGTGGGTTCAGAATATTTGGTCATTTGTTTGTGTTGGTTTCTGGGCTTAACGGAATCTGTTTCATGTAGAACATAATGCAGCGAAATTTCGTGGCTTAACTGCCTGTGACATTTAGTATTCAAGTCAAAGTTTATTAGGCGTTGTTTGAAGATTTTTTACCCAATTGATGCTGACGATAGATGGTTGAATGCTGATGATGCCTGTTCCTTGGACAAACGTTAATTCTTGGCGGTGCACAGGTTGCGGAATCTGCTGCAAACGGTTCGAGGTTGTTCTGAAATTCAACGAGTGGCTCAAGCTAGTCCAAACTTACGGAGCGGGCGTCACGAACGCGGGGCTAAGCAAGTTCTACCTCGGCAAACGACCTGACGGTTCATGCGTCTTTCTCACAGCGTCAACCAGCGCGTGCTTCTGCGGCTTACAGAACATGAAGCCGTTAGCCTGCAAGCTCTGGCCGTTCAAGATTTCGGACAGCCCAAGGTACGGAGGAGCTTCCGAGGCAGCTTTCGACTATCAGGGACGCAGGTTCTACGTCTACGTCGACCCGTTCTGCCCCGAGATTCTGTACGGAAAACCCTCAGCCACAATGACGCATAGAATCATCCCCGAATTCATAGAAATAGCCCTAGGCCTAAGGGAAAAACAGTTCTACTCAACGGCGACTCCACTATACGACCTGTACCCAAAAACGGGATGGAACCACAGGCTAATCTGAAAACAAAAACTGTCAACAAACCATCCGCCACATAAATGTTTACTCAGTTTCCCAAAGATTTTATATGAGGAACTGCTAAAACTACGTGAACAGGTCAAAGCCCAAAAAACGACTTTACCAAACAAAGGGCCGGTCGTCTAGCCTGGTTAGGACGCCTGCCTGACACGCAGGAGGTCGCCAGTTCAAGTCTGGCCCGGCCCACTCTATTCTCGAATGTTTCGCTTTTCCAAAAAGTGAGTATATAGGCGTTTCACCGAATAGTGAAATCGGTAGACAGAATATAATTTTACATAAAATTACGTTGTGTAGGTTTCTATTGCTGCTGCGATGCTTGAGCCCAAGTTGACGGGGTATCCTTCCTTCTTTAGGGCGCGTTCGAGTGCTTCTAAGACTAGGATGACGCTTCTTTCGTTGGCGTTCATGCCCATGAGTCCGATGCGCCAGACTTTGCCTGCGAGTTCGCCGAGTCCTCCGCCCACGGTGATGTTGAACTGTTCACGCAGCGTTCCTCTGACGTTCTTGTCTTGGACGCCTTCGGGAACTCTGACAGAAGTTAAAGCGGGGCACCTGTATTTGGCGTCCTTGACGTGCAGTTCGAGCTCTAGGGCTTCCAGACCGCTTATCAGAGCTGTGGCGTTCTTTGTGTGTCTTTGCCACCTGTTTTCGAGCCCTTCCTCGTAAAGCAGCTTCAACGCTTCTCTCAGGGCGTAGACCAGCAGAATGGGCGCAGTGTGGTGGTACACGCGGTTGTTTTCGAGCCAGTACTTTTCGATTGTCGAGAGGTCGAGGTACCAGCTTTGAACCTGCGTCTTCCGGTTCCTTATGCGTTCCATGGCTTTTTCGCTGGCTGTTATCGGGGCAAGCCCCGGAGCGCAGCTTAGGCACTTTTGGGAGGCGCTGTAGCACACGTCTATTCCGAGCTCGTCCACGTCCAGCTCGCATCCCCCCAAAGACGTGACAGCGTCGACGATGAGCAGGGCGCCGTGTTCATGCGTGACCTTCAATATTTCTTTTAAGGGCTGGAGGACGCCTGTGGAGGTTTCGGAGTGAACGATAGTTACGACGTTTGCGTCGGATTCTGACAGAGCCTCGGCGACGGCTTCTTTGGTTACGGGTTTGCCCCAGTCGGCTTCGACCGTTATCGGGGTTCCTCCGCACCTTTGAACCATCTCTTTCATTCGTCCGCCGAAGAACCCGTTCACGCAGACGACGGCTGAGTCCCCCTTCTCCACGAGGTTGCAGATAGCTGACTCCATGCCTGCGCTACCTGTACCAGAAATCGGCATCGTGATGTGGTTCTTGGTCTTGAACGCGTACCTGAGCAGCTCAACGGTTTCGTCCATGACCTCCATGAAATATGGGTCAAGGTGCTCAACGATCGGCGAGGCTAAAGCCTTCGAGACGCGTGGGTCAACGTTGCTCGGTCCCGCGCCTAGAAGCAGTCTTTCGGGAGGACGGAGTTCGCCGTAACTTTTTTTTAGCATATCTAACACTAAGGTCTAAAATTTTGACCCAAATAGCATAGGCTTTATCATATAAAGGCTTTACGCTTGCTTGGTCGGCGCGTTCTCTATTCTGCGTGATGTTTTCGAAATATAAAGAAAAAAGAGGGGGGTTGTGGAGTTGAGTTTTTATTCTCGCCCGTTGAGCCAGTTTATGAACTCGATGTTATTGTTGAATTCGGCCCAAATGTCGTTCGCGAAGATCCAGTCTATTTCGTGCGGTGAATCTTCCGGCGCCCAAATGTCCCATTGGTGAAGCCATGCGTTCACTTCGATTGTTATGTCTTTTTGGGCGATTTCGTAGAATGGCGCTCCGTCGTTTGTGTAGTATTCTCCTGTTGGGTCAAGTATGCAGATTTTGTTGTCTACGACTGGAAGGTAAACCGCTGCGTGTCCCGTGATGACGATGACTTCGACCCAATACTGGTTGTCGTTGTAGTTCAGGATCATCGAGCACAAGAGGATGGACATGTCTTCGCAGTCGCCTTCTCCGTGCTCCAAGGTTTGCGCAGGAGTCTGCCACATGTCGTCAAAGAAAGTCACGTCGTCTCTCGGATTGTCGGGGAGAATAGGATAGTAGCCGTCTGTCCTGTAATCTATGTTGGCGACGACCCAGTCATACATCGCTTTAACGTCGGCCCAATACTCGTCCCAGTCCAGAGTGTTTAACCATCCGCCTGTTATGTCCTGGACCTTGTCTGCGACGTCTGGGTCAGCCAAGTTTATGAGGCTTTGTTCCGCTTCGGAAGGATGGAAGCTGTGGACGTTCACCTGCGAAACGAGGTTTTGGTACCCTGAGACATAGCTGTTATACTCGTCTTCTAGGTCGTTGTAGTTTCTGTCGAGATCCGTGTACTGCGTCTGCAGCGTGCCGTAGCTCGTCTCGAGGTCGCTGTAGGAGGATTGAAGGTTGGAGTAGGTTGTCTGCAGTTGGCTGTAGGCACTCGTGAGTCCATCGTATTCGTCGCTGAGTGTGTTGTGCTCTGTCCGCAAGGCGCTCAAACTCGAGTAGGTGCTTAGGAACGCAGCGCTTTCGACGCCGATTATGGCGATGAGAACCACGAACCCGATAACTGCTGTTTTTTGCATAAAGTTCAACCCACTAAAGTTTTACACGTTGCGGAAATAAAGGGTTTGCTGAAGCCATGAATCTCAGCCTGCAGTCAAAGCCAACGGACTCTCTGAACGTGAGAGGCAAAAACTTAAGTCCAACGCCGCGGAAAAAGAGATGCTTGGCGGGGGTACCCGAGCCAGGTCTAAAATTAGG